>CALFYR010000612.1 GCA_937954195.1 uncultured Dehalococcoidia bacterium | reverse complement strand
ATGCTGTTCGCGCTCATCCGGATGATGGCCCGGCTCGCGGTGAGGGCCTGCTCTCGCGCGGCATTCTTAGCGGCGAAGTTTTCCAGGATGCGCGGGATGATCCGGTCCAGCGGCGAAGTGTCGCTCACAGGTCTTTGACCGGGTCGGGGAACTCGCCATCACGCGCGGCGTCGATCATCTCCCGGGCGCCTTCTGGCAGGTCCATGCCGTATTCGTCGAACCGCTTTTCCACCCACGACCCAATCTGGCGCGGGTCGCGGTAGTCGTCGGGTCCGCCCGGTCCCTCGGAGGGGTCACCGTATTTGTCGATGATGTCGGCGCGCGTGTAGCTCCGCCCGAACTTCGACATCATGCGGGCAGTTTTCGCGCTTCCACAGTGCTCGCAGGGCGGCTTCACCTCGGTATCCACCTTCCGGGTGAAGTAGTTGGTCACCTTTCCGCAATCGCTGCAACGAAACTCGTAGATGGGCATGGGATAAGTATCCCACTCCGGCCAACCTCCGGCCACGTAGGTCAGGCGGCTTCTTCGGACTTCGCCGGACGCATCGGGATGATCTGCGCGAGTTCGCGGTCGCTCGGCACGTGCTGGTAGCCAAACAACGTTGGGATGTGTACCTGGTACACGAACAGGATGAGGCGCCGTTCGGCCTCCGGCGTCAGGGAATCGAAGCTCGATCCCACCGCGAACGTTCCATCGGCGAGTCGCCGGCAGACGGTCACGTGCGCTTCAGCCCGAATGGCATCGCCGCTGCCGGTACTGAAGGACAGGCGGACCGGGTCACCCGACGCGAACGGCGTTTCCGAGATCCAGCCGGCCCCCATGGCCGAAATGTCGGTCATGCGCGCTCCGACGAGTTCCGCATCCGCCGCCGAAGGGTTCCGAAGGATGCGGATCGGCACGTCGACCTTAAAGCGATACACCTTGCGCCGGTGGTGTTTCTTCAAGATCAGCCGGAGCAGATAGACAATCATGCCCGCGTTGAACAGCGCCCAGGCCGACGTGACGAAGAGTTCGACCGGGCCAAGCCGCCATGGCAGCCCGAGCCACCACCCCACGAGTGCCCAGATGGCCGCGAAGCCGTTCATCGCGCCGAGGATTACCTGCCACTTGAATGGCCGCAGCTGCTCCCAGGTATGCGAGTCGCTGTCGCCTGTCTTGGGAGTCACCTGGAACTTCGGGTTCCCGGGGATAACCAGCGTGAGTGCGGCGCGCAGCATGATCCACATCTTCAGAGCGTAGAACCGCTCCGTGGTGAAGAGCGGCGCCGTGCCGCTCGTGAGCGCCTGGTTGGCGATGAGGCCAGCGATGTAGTACGGCAGGAAGTACCAGAGCAACGCCCAACCCATGTTCGACATCGGAAGCGCGCCGAACAGGAGCGCCACGATCGGCGTGAGCAGGTAGATCGCTTTGGGAACGTACTCGAAGACGTAGGCGACGCTGGCGAAGTACGAGATTCGTTGTGAGAGCGAGAGTCCCCGCTTGGTCAACGGATTGTCCCGTCGAAGTACCTGCACGGCGCCTTTCGCCCAGCGCAGCCGCTGGACGAGGAACGCCGCCGGGTCATCTGGTGCGATACCGACAGCCAGCGGCCGCGCGTGGTACACGGACTTCCAGCCGCGAGCGTGAATGGTCATCGCCGTGTGCATGTCTTCGGTGATGGTTCGCGTATCGACGCCGCCGACTTCCTCCAGCGCCGAACGCCGGATGATGGCGGTGGACCCGCACCAGAACACGGCGTTGTGGCGGTCCTTCCCGGGGAGGATCTCCTCAAAGAACACGGACTGTTCGTGCCGCATGGACTTCGCCTGCGGGCCTGTTTCGAAATGCTGGAACGAATCGAGGTTGTAGTACTCCTGAGGCGCCTGGGCGAGCGCGACGCCGGGGTCGCGGAAGTACGGGAGCAGGTCCGTCAGGAAGTTGGCGAACGGCGCGTGGTCGGCGTCGAAAATGGCTATGTAGTCGCCGTTGGTTCTCGGGAGGGCCGCGTTGATGTTGCCCGCCTTGGCCCCCTTGTTGTCGGGCCGTGTCAGGTACTTCGCGCCAAGTTCCTCGCAGATGCGCCGGATCTCGTCGCGGCGGCCGTCGTCGAGCACATACGTTTCGTGCGGGTACTGCATGTTCAGCGCCGCGACGATGGTTGAGCGCAGGATGATCGGATCTTCGTTGTACGTCGGGATGAACACATCGACGGAAAGGCCCGGCTCAGGTTCGAACGCCTCGTGACGCACACGCGACCAGAGCTGGAAGGCAAAAAGGAGGAAGAAGCCAAACCCGACGTAGTCCGCGATCAAGAAGGGAATGGAGACGAGCGGCGCCTCGAGGTTCAGCGATTCGAAGGTTCGCCACCACAGGTACCGGAGCGCCAGCGCGACGAACACGATCGTCGCGCCCTGCGCTACACGGTTCGATTCCCGGATTGTGACGAACCCGGGCCCAACAGCAATCTTCCCCACCACGCCATGGTTGTCGGCACCGACAGGGGACCTCCCTAGCCCCCAAAGGTCCCGGGATTACGGGTCCGACCGGCCACCTACTTCGCCGGGTCGAGTAGCTCCTTAAACCCGTACTTCTGATGGGGACCCATCACGATGATCTCGAAGACGCCGATGCCTTTCTTGCGGCCCGCGGTTACCTGGCAGACCTGCTGGACGTGCAGGTTCGCCATTGGGTTTTCGGCCGCGAGGTCGTACTCGGTGCCATCCACCTCATCCGGCCCAACCCACATGCCGTGGCCCCACTTCGGTTCGCCGTAGCCGAGACCCTTCATCAGGAACGAGTAGAGCGGCTTGAATTCGATGGCCAGCTCCTTGCCCTTCGCAGGCGTTAGCGTCACCGTCCCCTTCTCGAGCCAGCGCGTGCCTTTCGCGAAGGTCAGATCGTGGTCGACCCCGACCTCCTCCATCGAGGCGTTCGGGTACGGCTTCAGGATGACTCCGCTTTCGTGCCATCGTGTGCCATCGGCGAATTCGGACACCGTGTAGAGCGTGCACATGTCGTCGAAGTTCAGCGGCGCCCAGTTCCAGAAGAATTGCGGGATGACGTTCGCGGGTGCTCCACGCGGGTCGCGGCCACCGACGTTCCGGATGCCCCACGAATGGTCACGGCTCCCCCACCACGTGTCGGTCGAAAGGTCGAACGTCTTGCCATCGACGGTGATTTTCCCGCTCCACTGGCCGTGCTGCGTCATGCGGGTGTAGTCCATGGCGGGCACGTTGCCGGCGAGCCGGAAGAAGTGCGGCTCTTCCGCGGGCAGCGAACGTGCCTCGTACACAAGGTCGGCCGTGACGCCGAACTTATTCTTCGCCACCCGGACGCGCAGCTTTTTCAGCGGCTCGACGATCTGGACGCTGACGGGGCCGACCGATGCGTTCATCCGGTCATCGCCGAGCGCGCGAGACGCCCGGACCACACGCTGCTTGCCGTCGACCACCACGCTGAAGGCGGCATCCATGATGCCCAGGTTGGGGTACTGGCCCATCGCCACCCCGAAGTACACGCCTCCGTCCCGCCGGTACCCGTTGAAGAAGTACCGGTCGTAGAAATTGCGGTCGCTGGTCGCGACGCGGTCGAACGTATATGGAGTCTGGTGAATCAGGTAGTCGTCAGCTGGGGTAAGGGCCATCGTGCGAAGCCTCCGAAGCGCGAGCGAATGCGCGGGGAGACTAGAGGAGATCGTTCGTGCCAGTCAAAACACCTGCTTGGACACGGCCATGCGAATGCGCTCAACTACGCCCATGACTGAGCAGCCTGTCCTCACCGAAACCGATGGCGCCCTGCGGACCATCATCCTCAACCGTCCCGATCGAAAGAATTCGCTCACGGGTCCGCTCGTGACCGCCGTGCGGGCGGCGCTGGCAGAGGCTGTGTCCGATGACTCGGTGAACGCCATCCTCTATCGCGGCGCCGAAGGGGCGCTTTGCTCGGGGTTGGACCTGAAGGAATTCCGCGCCGACCCGCCGCCGGAATGGCTCCCCGGGTTCAACCGCGAGTGGGCCGGCTTCCACCTCGACATGTACAACTGCCCGAAGCCGACCGTCTGCGCACTCGAGCGGTACGCCATCAACGCGGGATCATCCTTCGCGCTCGCCAACGACTTCATCGTGATGGGCGAATCGGCGTTCCTCCACGTTGGCGAGGTGGCGATGGGCATGGCCGCGCCGATGAACCTGGCATGGCTCCAGCTGCGCGGCGGCCGCGGCGCGATCACCGAGCTCGCACTCCTGGGACGGCGCATGAGCGGCGAATGGCTCGAACGGCGCGGCCTCGTGCACGCCGTAGTCCCGGATGCGGAGGTGGTGGACAAAGCCCGGGAGCTGGCGCAGGAACTCGCGGCGCTCCCCCCACAGGCAACCTCGCTCATGAAGGCGCAGATGCGCCGGTTCGAAGCGGGAGTCGAGCCGGAGGCATTGTTCGCTCCGCGGGCGTAGGGCCCGTGACGGTTTGCTACACTTCCAGACATGCCCAGCACCGCACCGTTCGATATTGGGACGCTCATTACCAGCACGCCCGGGGTTTACGGGGGCCGACCCTGCCTGGCCGGAACGCGGTTTCCCGTGCTCCAGGTCGCAGCCTATGTGCGGGACGGCTGGACGGCCGAGCAAATTCTCGAAGAGTATCCGCACCTCGGCCGGGAGAAAGTCCATGCGGCGATCGCCTACTACCTCGCGAACCGAGAAGCGTTCCACGCGGAGCTTGATGTGGACGTCGATGAAATTCGTCAGCGGTTTGAAGAGGACTTGGCGGCGATAAAGGCTCGCCGGCGTTGACTGTCCGCATCCTTACCGATGAAGACTCGTCGGGGGAGGTCATAGTTGCGATGCTGCGGGCCGGTGGACATGACGTGGTCACCGCCTATCAAGTGGGGCTCGAGACGACTCCTGATGAAGTAATCCTGGAGTGGGCACGGTCGGAGACGAGGACCGTGGTGACAGCGAATAAGCTGGACTATCTGCGGCTTGCCCTGGAATGGGCGGAAGCGGGACGGCAGCACGCAGGTATCGTTATCCGGTACCCGAACCAGGCTCGTGCGGAGCAGGCAGCAAACGCCATTCTGGCCGTGCTGGAGGGTCGCAACGAATGTGATGATGCCGTCCTCTGGGCCGGCGCGAGGTAGCACAAAGAAACGGCCGCCCATTGCTGGACGGCCGTTTCGCACTCCCGGCGATGGAGAGGTTCGCCGGGGAAGAGAGGGCTTGGATTAGGCGGCGTTCGCTACGCGGTGCTCTTCATTGGTGATGAAGTCGCCGTCGGAGAGCCAGTTCTTGAACTGCTTCTCAGCGCCGCATTCCTTGCAGACACCCAGGCTAATGGGGCCGCTCGGCTCATCGATGCGCCAGCGGTGGAAGTGGTCCACGGTGGTGTTCGTGGGCTTCTGAGTGGTGGCTTGCGCCATGGTGGACCTTCCTTTCCTATGTTGACTCGCCTCGCAGCGGTCGGTACGCTTGTTTTCGGTGACCGCTGGTACTAGCTTTTCGCTAGCAGCGTCCGTACACGAATAATAGCCACCATGGCTATCGTGTCAATAGTCTTAGGGCTACACTTTCGTCAATTTCTTTACCAAAGCACCGGAGCCGCCGCCCATGACCCAGCGCACAGAGAGCGACGTAGCGAAAAAGACCTACAACCTCCCCTGTGTTATCGCCCAGACTCTCGATATCCTGGGCGACCGCTGGACTCTTCTCATCCTCAGGGACCTCATGTCCGGCCTCCACCGCTACAACGACATCCTCGAGAGCTGCTCGGGCATGTCCCCCAACGCCCTCTCTGACCGGCTGAAGCGCCTCGAAGCCGAAAACCTCGTCATTCGCAACTACTACAAAGAACTCCCTCCCCGAGTTGAATACACCCTCACCGAAAAAGGATGGGCCGTCCGGCCCATCCTTTTGGCGTTGCTGGGCTGGGGCCGCACCTATGTTGAACCACTGACCGAAGACCACATCGGGGACACTGTCACCCACGACTTCATGGTGCGGGTGGTCCCCACCTTCTCGTTCCACCCGGAACGGGCCGAAGACCTCTCCACGAGGATGAGCGTCGAGATTGCCGATTGCAGCGATTGCAACACCTGGACATTCGATATCCACGACGGCCACCTGCATCCGCGACGGCACGGCGACCCTGCGGCCGATATCCACCTGAAAACAGATACCGAAGGTTTCTTCCGGTTCATCCGCGGCGAGGCGGCCGCTGAGGATATCGGTGAGCTCACGGGTTCGCCCGAAACGGCCGCTCAGATCCAGTCCTGCTTCCAGACGCACTAAGCAGCCACGCGCACGGTTCCCACCAGCCCCGGCGTACGATGTCCGAAATCCTGTGATTGGGGACGTGGGTATGGTGGATCTCTCCAGCGTCAAAGCACTGACCTTCGACGTAGGCGGGACCGTCTTCGATTGGCATTCAACCATTCGTGACGAGGTTCGTGGCATCGCGGCCGCGAAGGGAATCGCCGAATTCGACGCCGCGGGGTACACCAACGCCTGGCGTTCGCGCATGTTTGAACGGTTGGCGGAGGTCCGGGAAGGGAAGCTCCCCTGGATGAACGCGGACCAGCTCCACCGGATGGCACTCGACGACATCGCTCTCAGGTACCCGAGTCTCGCTCTTTCGCCAGCTGAGGCCGACGACCTCACACTCACGTGGCACCGGCTTCGCGTTTGGCCCGATTTCCCGCCGGCGCTTGAGCAACTCCGCTCACGATTCACCGTGGTTGTCCTGACCGTGTTGTCCTTTTCGCTGGTCGTCGATAGCTCGAAGCACGGAGGGCTCAGTTGGGATGGCGTGCTTTCGTGCGAGTTTCTTGGACACTACAAGCCTGATGCGGCGGCGTATCGCGCCGGGGTTCGCGCTCTCGGTTTGACGCCCGAACAGGTGATGATGGTCGCGGCCCACCCCTGGGACTTGAGGGCTGCCCGCGAGGCCGGTCTCCTCACGGCCTACGTCCCGCGCCCGGCCGAGCGCGGAGAAGGTCGGCAGGGTGACCTTGCGGCCCCTGACTTCGTCGATGTGGCGGGTTCCGACTTTCCCGACCTCGCCCGAAAGCTCGTACCCGGGAAATAGGCCGAGGGTGGCCGCAATGGCCACCCTCAAGGCGATCGGACGGCTGGTGGTCGGCTTAGCTCGGCTTCGTGCGGAGGTTCGGGTTGGCGACTACAAAGTGGCCATCGGGAGTGTCGCCCCGGTAGTCGATCTCTGTGCCCTGCAGTAACGGCACCTGCTCGCGATTCACCGCGAGTGTGAGTTCGTGCTGCTCGAAGAGGACGTCCTCCGGGGCAGGGGCTGCTTCAAGGGTGATCCCATGCACCACGCTGTCCCCCTGGAGGGCGACGGAGAAGCGGACGAGTTTGGCGGATTGTTCTTCACAGGCGGATTTAATGACGGTCGCCGCCTGTTCGGTAATGGTTACGACGGGTGGTTCGAGGGTATCGGGCTGGCTCATGAATGCTCTCCTTACCTGGGGCGCGCTGCGACAGCCGCAGCCCCGATGAAGCCGTCCGGGTCCCCACCGTCCGCCTTTCGCGCGGGCGGGTCAAAGGGGTTTCGCCGCCCCGGCCGCCTTTGTCACGGAGTTGCAAGGTCTGTCTGTAAGGATTCGCGCGGTGGCCGGTCTAACCAGTGGCAATCCTCCCCAAGCGGCGCCGGGGAGTCTTCCCAACTCGCCGGCGCCGCGCCCCTTCCGCTGCCGTCACCCGGCGCGTTCGCGTAAGCTCTGGGGAAGATGGCGGATCTGATTGGACATGCGGACCTGGTACGTGAGCTGGAGGCCCTCGCGGCGAGCGATGACCCACCCCACGCGCTGCTCCTTGCCGGCACCGAAGGCACGGGCCGGATGGCCCTCGCGATCCACTACGCCATGTTGCTGAACTGCGACCGTGCCGCCCCGCCTCCCGCAGGAGCCTCCCTCTTCGGCGACGATACGCTGGCGTCCCTGGAATCCGGCGATGGCGGGATCCCCTGCGGGGAGTGCCGATCGTGCCGGCTCATCGCAGAGGGTTCGCACCCGGACGTGATCGTGATGGGCCCAGGAGATGTGCTCTGCAAGCCACGAGACGGCGAATCCCACGCCAAGCACCCGGACTCCCGCGACATCCGCATCTGCCAGGTCCGTGGAATCATCGACCTCGCCGCGCGGTACCCGTTCGAAGCCCGCTTTCGCGCAATCATCATCGACCCGGCCGACCGGTTCGGCCGGGAAGCCGCGCACACGCTCCTGAAGACGCTTGAAGAACCACCCGGCCACACGGTCTTCTGCCTCCTGAGTGCCGCGCCCGAATCGATTATCGAGACGATCGTTTCCCGGTGCCGCCGGATAGACGTGCGGCCGGTGCCGCGGACAAGCATCGAAGAAGGCCTTATCGCTCGCGGCTACGATCGGGAACTCGCGGCCCGCGCCGCGGAAGCCAGCGGCGGCCGCCCCGGGCGAGCCCTCCAACTCGCCGAGCAACCTGACCTGATGGGCGACCGGGAGCGCCTGCTCGAACGGTGCGCGCGAATTGCCGCAGCGCGCTGGGCCGAACGATTCAGCTACGCGAATGAGATTACGGACCGCTACCGAAAGGACCGGAATTCCGTGGTCCCCGAGCTGGACGCGTGGGAGGCGTTCTGGGAGGAGCGCCTTCGGACCGGTTCGGAAGGGGGCGAGGCTCGGGAAACGCTCTCGGCGATGGTCAACGCCCTTCGCGCGATCACGCAGCTGCGCGCCGACCTCCTCGCGAATGTGAACACGCGTGCAGCCTTCGAACTCATGCTCCTCTCGTTCCCGCGCGTTACACTGGCTGCCACGCCCGAGGAAGAGCCCCTCGCTTATGCCTGATGACCTTTCACGCGTCGCCGGTGTGCGTTTCCGAAACGCCGGCAAGATCTTCTATTTCCACACCGCCGGGATGCGCCTGGAAGCGGGCGAGTTTGTCGTGGTCGAAACCACGCGCGGTCCCGAAGTGGCCAAGGTCGTCATCGCCCCTGGTCAGGTCGTCGTCAACGAACTGAACATGAGCGAGTTGAAGCCGATCCTGCGGCTGGCCTCCGAGGCCGATATCCGGAAGGCCGATGACTTGCGGAAACGCGCGGAGGAACTGCTCCCCGAGGCCCGGCGCCTCGGCGAGGAGGCGCAGTTTCCCGCACGGATCGATACCGCCGAGTTCACCCTCGACGGGCGAAGGCTGACGTTCAGCTATGCGGCCGAGGACCGCGTTGACTATCGCGAGTTCGTCCGGCGCGCATCCGATCAGTTCAAGGTCCGGGTGGATGTGCGGCAAATGGGTGCCCGCGACCGCGCGAAGATGGCGGGCGGCTACGGCATCTGCGGACGGGAGCTCTGCTGCGCGAACTGGCTTACCACCTTCCCGTCCATCTCCATCCGCATGGCGAAGGAACAAGAACTCCCGCTGAACCCCCAGAAGATTAGTGGGCTTTGCGGCAGGCTCCTCTGCTGTCTCTCCTACGAAGAAGAAGGCTACAAGGAGATGCGCAAGTCGCTCCCGAAGATCGGGCAACGCTGCAGCACCCCGACCGGAGAGGGGAAGGTCATCGGCCTGAACATCATCCGCCGCCAGGTCACCCTCTATGTCGAAGGCCAGCGCATCGAGGTCGGCGACCGGGACCTCGGGACAGTCGTGCGCTGGGACACCGCCAGTAAGTCTGGCGACCCGCCACCTTCGATAAGCCGCGCCGACGCCATCGCGCAGGGGCTTATCGAGGCGACGGAGGAGGACTTGAACCCCGAGACGGCCGAGCCAGGTCCATGGGACGACGATGCGTTTGCGCCGGGACCTGGCCGCGGAAGGTTGCCAGGTGGCGGCCCCCGGCGTGTGGTGCCCGCCCGTCCCCCACGAGGTGAGGCGTCACCGCAGGCTCCCGCGGAGCGCCCGCCCGGCCGCGAACGGGATAGGGATCGGAGCCGTGGCCGCGGCGGCGAAACTCCGCGACCTGAACGGCGCGCCGAAGGTCCGCCCCGGCGTGAGCGCGGGCCGGAGCGCTCGAACCAGCCATCCACCCCTCCGCCGCAGGGGCGTGTGTTCCGGCGCAGCACCGATGGCCCACCGAAGCCGCAGGGCGATAGCGCTCCGCCGCCGGCTTCGAACGAACCGGCAACCGGCGAAGCGGCAGAAGGCGAGGCTCGCCGCCAGGGCCGCCGCCGGAACCGGCGCGGACGGGGCGGCGGCCCGAAGGGCGCCTAGAATCCGATGGGCCGGGTGAGCGGAATCCTGCGCTTTGGCATCGACCTGCTGTATCCATTGCGCTGCGCTGGTTGCTCGCGGTTCGACGTCGCGCTGTGCGAGCCATGCACCGATGCCCTGGAGCCGGCAAGCGGGCCCAGGCGTTGCGCCCACTGTTCGGCCCGCTGGGATGGTACCGACAACTGTCCGCGCTGCTTCC
>CALFYR010000611.1 GCA_937954195.1 uncultured Dehalococcoidia bacterium | reverse complement strand
GGTGGACGAGAGCGACCATCTGCGCGTCGCGCGGGCACTGTTGCCGCTGGTGTAGGCATTCAGAGGCGCGCACGCGAGTAAGCGCTGCCATGTGGTGATCACCACCGGCCACCGCGGTTGCTTCGATTCGAGGCGCCACCACTGGGTAGGGCTGCCGTGTTTCGTCCCGTATTGCATCACGTTCCCAGCGCTTACTGGCGTGCGCGCCTCTGACGGTTACTCCGCGTGGACGGGGTCTTCTTCGAGGATGAAGCGGCGGAACGATTCCGCGTAGTCGAAATCCTGGTTCGCGGCGGCCATGCGGGCGAACTCCTCGGCGAAGTTGACGGCCTCGGCGTCGAGCTGGCTGGGGTGTTCGAGGAGCGCCGCCTTCTTCAGGTCGAGCGTGTCGCCGATATCCACCCACACGTTCGGTTGGTCGGTGCCGGCGAGCCACACCTGGCGGACCTTCCACGGCTCGTAGCCATCGACCAGGAGCTCGGGAAATGTGAGCCGGTCGCGGGCGGTGGGGAAGGTGGCGTCGAGCGCCACGTCGCCGGCGACGCGATGGTCGGGATGGTTCACGTAGTTGTCGCTGAAGAACCGGCTGGTGGGGTCGAACGTGAGGAGCACGTGCGGCCGGTACTTGCGGATCAGGCGCGTGACGTCTTTTCGCAGTTCCAGGGTGTGCTGGAGGTAGCCATCCGGGTAGCCCATGAACTCGAAGCTCGCGACGCCGAGGACGGCGCCGGCCGCGCGTTGCTCCGCTTCGCGGATGACCGTGAGCTTCTCGGTCGTCATGTTCGGGTCTTCGCTGCCCTTGTCGCCTTTGGTGATGATGACGTAGGTGACTTCGGTGCCTTTGCGGGCCCATTTCGCGACCGTGCCCGCGACCATGAACTCGGCGTCATCCGGGTGGGCGACGACGACCATGGCCGATGGCGGGACGAATCCTTCAACGTTCGATGGCATGCGGAGCCTCCGGAGACTGTGGTGTGCGATCGAGCGTAGCAGCCCCGGCCCGCGCGGCGGACTACCCAAACGGGTGATTCGTTACTCCTCGCGGTATTCGCCGATCGCTCCCGTTTCTTTGAGGCGCTGGACGTCTTCGTGGCTGTAGCCCACGTGGGCGAGGATCTCGGCGGCGTGTTCGCCCGGCTTCGCAGCGCCGGTTTGGGGCCCTCCGGGGGTGCGCGAATGCTTCACGGGTGTGTTCGAAACGCGCAGCGACTTCCCGGTCCACGTCGGCAACTCGACGATCATGTTGCGGGCGTTCACCTGCGGGTCGGCCACGACCTCATCGACGCGGTTCATGGGACCAATGAGCGCGATGGGGCTGAGGATCTCCTGCCACTCGGCCTTCGTCTTCTGGCGGAACGCCTCGAACAGGATTGGTTCGAGCGCCTCGTAGTTCTTTGTGCGGATGGGGTTGGTGGCGAACCGCTCGTCGGTCGCCAGTTCGTCGCAGCCGAGGAGTCCGCAGAAGAGCGCCCAGTTGTGGTCCTTCACGTTGGCGACCACCACCCAGCCATCCTTCGCGGGGAAGGCCTGGTGGGGCGTGCTCAGCGGGTGGCGGAGGCCCACCGGGCCCTGCACCTCGCCCGTCGAGGTATTGCGCACGATCGCGTTCTCCATGAGCGCCACCTGCGCATCGAGCATCGCCACGTCCACGTGCTGGCCTTCGCCCGAGCGGTCGCGTTCGACGAGCGCGGAGAGCACGCCGATGGCGGTATACATGCCGGCGCCCATATCGCCGATGGAGTAGCCGGCGCGTGCGGGCATGCCGCCTTCGTGGCCGGTCATGCTCATGACGCCGCCCATGCCCTGCACGATCGCGTCGACCGCGCCGCGGCTCCGGTAGGGGCCGGTCTGTCCGAAGCCGGAGGTGGAGGCGTAGATGAGCCGCGGGTTCAGCTCGCACATCTTCTCGTAGCCGAAGCCCAGGTCCTCCATCGTCCCCGGCGAGAAGTTCTCCGTGAGGACGTCGACTTCCTTCACCAGCTTGTAGACCGCTTCCTTCGCGTCCGGGTGCTTCAGGTCGAGCATGATGCTCTTCTTGCCGCGGTTCACGCTGAAGAAGTAGGTGCTCACGCCGTGGACGTAGGGGCCGCTGCCGCGGCGGCGCTCGTTCTGGTGGGCGGTTTCGATCTTCCAGACTTCCGCGCCGAGGTCGGCGAGGATCATCACGCCGTAGGGGCCGGCGAGAGCCCAGGTGAAATCGAGCACGCGGATGCCGGTGAGTGGTCCAGCCATGATTCGCCTCCTACCGGCCCGTAATGCGCTTCGTGGCGTCGCGGAAGCG
>CALFYR010000610.1 GCA_937954195.1 uncultured Dehalococcoidia bacterium | reverse complement strand
CGCGACATCTGGTGTCGCGAAGTGGCGCGATGACCCGCCCGAATGCTTACCGATGTGGGGAACAAAGACCGTGGCGGCGTGCGACGCCCTTCCCTTAGCGCAGAGCGGCGACGAGCCGACGAGGATCACCTTCGAGCAGCGCGGTGCTATCCAGGCGAAGCCCGGGGAAGTGACGGCTTTCGAAGACACCATCGGCATCAGGGCTTATTTCGACGAACCTGGCGTCGTCCAGTACGAACCAGAAGACTTTCGCCCGCTCGATGTCCCAGACGACGTATTCGCCAACGCCGTTTCGTTCGTAGGCCGCCTTCTTGTCGTGGAGGTCGTACGAGGCTGAGCTAGCGGCGACTTCAAACACCAGGTCTGGTGGCCCGTAGACATAGTCATCCGACCCGAGCGCCTCCGTCCGTTCAGCTCGGAACAGGAGAGCGTCCGGCTGGAACTCATTCTCATCGTCGAGACGGACAGTCGCATCGGAACCGATACGCACGGAGGGGTGCAGTACGCGGTAGCTAAACAGCCATCCCGATACGAGGTTGTGGGGTTCACCATGCTGGGAAAACCGGACGGGTGATGCCACGTAGACCACTCCGTCGACGAGCTCCGCCTTCTTGATATCCGGGCGCTGCAGGTAGCGTCGATGGAACTCGTCGCGCGTGAGCCGGTCGCCCGATTCGAGGGGGATGGGGTTGCAGACGATCGAAGTCATGGCATCACCGGCTTCCAGTGTACCTGATTGGACCCGGCCTACTTCTCGTACTTCGTGAGGACCAGGCAGCTGTTTTGACCGCCGAAACCGAAACTGTTCTTGATTGCGACGCGCACGTCGGCCTTCCGGGCGACGTTGGGGACGTAGTCCAGGTCGCAGGTCGGGTCCGGGGTGTTCAGGTTGATCGTGGGGTGGATAGTCCCCGTCTCGATCGTTTTTACGGTGGCGACGGTTTCCATGCCGCCACTGGCGCCAAGGCCGTGGCCGATCAGCGACTTGGTGGCGCTGATGGCGAGGTTGTAGGCGCCTTCGCCGAAGACCTTCTTCAGCGCGTTCGTCTCGGCGGTATCGCCGAGCGGAGTGCTGGTGGCGTGCGCGTTCACGTAATCGACCTCGTCGAGGGAGACGCCCGCATCGCGGATGGCTTCAGCCATCGCGCGGGCGGCGCCTTCGCCATCCTCCGGTGGAGCGGCGACGTGGAACGCGTCGTTGGTGCAGCCAAACCCTGCGATCTCCGCATAGATGCGTGCGCCGCGTGCGAGCGCGTGCTGTTCGCTTTCGATGATGAGCGCGCCGGCGCCTTCGCAGGGGACGAACCCGTCACGGGTCAGATCGAAGGGGCGGCTCGCGGTCCTGGGGTCATCGGACTCAGCGGTTAGGGCGCGCATGACGGAGAAGCCCGCCAGGCCGAGTTCGGAAATGCCAGCTTCGCAGCCGCCAGTGATCGCGACTTCGGCCCTGCCGGAGCGGATGAGCATGGATGCTTGGCCGATGACCTGCGTGTCGGCGGC
>CALFYR010000609.1 GCA_937954195.1 uncultured Dehalococcoidia bacterium | reverse complement strand
GCCGACAAGTTCGAGGACGTGCCGGAACGGATCGCGACGCGGCCGTTCCCGGCGGAGAACCACGTGGAGCGGTGCGAATCGGACGCGTACGTGTGGGCCGAGGACCTGCCCGACGGGACGATTAAGTACCACTTCGCGGTGGAGAACCCGCAGGGGCTTTCGGCGAAGGCGTGGGCGGTGATCATGGACGAGACGCTTTCGGGGAAGCCGCTGGAAGAGGTGGCGGACGTGCCGTGCGAGGTGGTGTTCACGGTGTTCGGGAAAGACGTTTCGATGGGGAAGGGCATGGGCCTGATGGGGATGACCGACATGGTCACCGCGCTGGCGCGGCAGCGGCTGAAGGCTCGAAAGGCGGGCTGATCGGGCCCTCGAAGGGCCGCCGACCGGCGGTCGATTCACATGCTGATTGGTGATTTGCTTACGGCATGAACCGGCGCGTGTTCGTGGTGTCGCTTGGGGCGTGGTTGGTTGCGGGGTGCGGGCGAGGAGATGACAGCCCGGAGCCGACGGCTACGGCGACTGCATCGGCGACCGCTCCGACCAGGACGGCGACCGCGACGACGGTGCCAGCAACGGCGAGCGCTCCCCCGACCGTCCCCTCGACAGCGACGGCCACGCCGACACCTGGGCCACGCCTCGAGCCGTTCGGCTTTCCGCTGGACCCGGCTACGAGATTGGGGCTGGTGACGGGCGTGGTGGGTTCGCGCGTGATCGAGTGGGGTGCAGGGCCCGGGGCATTGGAGTACTCGCGGGACGACCAGCCCGCCAACGACCCGGAACGGGCCAACCGCTGCGGGTGGAATGCCCGGGTACACGTGGAGTACGAAGGCCAGCCGGCGGTGGACTGGTACGTGCCGGTGGGTACCCCGGTCCTTGCGACGATGGACGGGACGGCGACGTTGTTCATCAACACGGTTTCGAACCCGTTCGACGTGTATGGGGTGGAGCGGGAGGCGTTCCTGGGGAACCCGGACCGGACGCGGGCGCGGCCGGGGATGTTCCCCGGGCCTGGCGGCGGGCAGGGAGTGTTCGTGCGGATTGAGAACGAGCGGTACCGGACGGACCTGGCGCACTTCGAGGTATCCGCGACCATCCCGCTTGTGTTGGATGGGGCGTGGATCGATGGGTATAGCGCGGCGACGGACTTCGCGGCCGAGTTCGCGCCGTTGAGGGATTTCCGGGTGGCGACAGCCGTAGCCCGGTGGCAGGTGAAGGCGGGGGATGTGGTCGGGATGAGCGGCGACAGCGGGTACAGCGAGGCTCCACACCTGCATTACGCGATCCGGCCGGCCGGATCGACGGCGGCGTTGTGCCCGACGACGGAGGCGGGGTTCGCGGACGGTGGGTGGTTGTTTCGGTCGGTTCCCTGAGGGAATGCCCGGCACCGAGCGTGAGGACGCTCCCACGTTCACCGGCATGTCACCGGGTGTCCACCGAACCGGCCGGAAAGGCCCGTAACAGGTTCCCGGCCGCCCAGGTACGGATGGGTAACACCATCTCTGTGCTATGGGGGTAGCGAGATGCGATTTCGTTTCCGTGCGTGGTTGGGGAAGCTGGGCGGGGAGGACGGCCAGGTCCTTGTCCTGTTCGTCGCCGGTCTCACGGCGTTCTGCGGGCTGGTGGCGATGGCCATCGATGTTGGGCAACTGGTGTACATGAAAAGCGAACTGCAGAAGACGGCGGACGCCGCCGCTTTCGCAGGGGCGCAGGATCTGCCTTCGAGCAGCGAGGCGACTGAAGTGGCAAACGCGTATGTGGGGGTGAACACCTCAGGAGCCACGGCGGCGGTACAGATTTCGGGGACGTACAACCCGAACGACACGATCCGGGTGACGGCGCAGCGCGAGGTGAAGTTCACGTTCCTTCGCGTGATTGGGATTGAGAGTGCGGACGTTGAGGCGACGGCCGTCGCGCGTGTGGGCACCTACAACGGCGGGAGCGGCATTGTGCCGTGGGGACTGGTTGCAAGCGAGAACAAGGACTTCCTGGGGAATTCGTGCTTTGCAGGGTTCGACGGGGATATGCCGACGTTCCACCAGAACCAGATGTGCATTTTGAAGTACGGCGCGGGGAGCAATGCGGGCGGCGACTTCGGCGCGCTGGCGCTGGATGGCACGGGCGCGAGCAACTACCGCGACGACATCGCGAACGGTTCGACGAAGAAGTTCCATAAGGGGCAGAAGGTTGAACCGCAGACCGGCAATATGCAGGGCCCGACCGGCCAGGGCATCGACGATCGCCTCGACGAGCCCGCGCCCGCGAGCTGTCCGGGGTACGACCGGGACGATGTTCTGAAGACGGTGAATGGGCAGACGTCGATCCTGCCGGGGTGCGAGGGGCACCCGCGGATCGTGATCATCCCGGTGGTGGACAAGATCGACAACCCTCAGAAGTCGACGATTCTTGGCTTCGCGTACATGTTCCTGCACGGCGAGGCGGGGAATGGGGGGCAGACGGCGGTGGAGACGGAGTTTGTGCAGTTCGTGACGGCGATCCCGGACGCGGACTACACGGGGCCGGCGGATGGGACGGCGGCGACGGCGGTGATGTTGATCGAGTGAGGCTGGAGCAGGCGACGGGATGTGATTAAGGTTGCAGCGGAAGCTCCAATAAGGCCGACCCTTATTCAAGGTTGTGTGTTAACCTTAAATAACAATGGCCGCTGTTCAACGTTTCCAATGGGAACCCATCCTCGGGCGCGGGTTAAGCCGGCGCGACCGGACTGGCTGTGAGTACGAGGCGTACCTACCGGACGCCCTCATGGCGCGCCGGTACCAGGTCGATCGCGAAACGGCAGCGGACATCTCTGACGCCGAGTCAGCGATTCTCCGGCTCAACGCGGAACATGCGGCGCTCACAGGATCCGAAGCCCTCGCGCGGTTGCTCCTTCGAACCGAGTCGGTGGCATCGTCCCGCATCGAGGGTATCCAAATCGGAAGCAGGCGGCTCCTTCGGGCAGAGGCTGCGAAGGCAAGCGGCGGAGCGCCGGTGGACATCACCGCCGAGGAGATACTCGGAAACGTACGAGCGATGCAATACGCCGTATCGACCGGAGCGGACGCACGAGCTATCACAGCGAATGTGATCGCGGACCTCCATCGCGAGCTCCTGCGGGGGACGCCACTCGCAGCGATCGGCGGACGTTTCCGCGAGCGGCAGAACTGGATTGGCGGCAACGCTCACAATCCATGCCGGGCAGCGTTCGTCCCGCCTCCGCCGACACTGGTTGTGGAGCTCATTGAAGACCTTTGCGCCTTTTGCAACGGAGACCATCTCTCCCCGCTGACACAGGCCGCCGTGGCTCATGCGCAATTCGAGATTATTCATCCATTCGAGGATGGCAACGGGAGGGCGGGGCGAGCGCTCATTCATACCTTGCTTCGGCGGCGGGGAATCGCGCCGCGCCTGGTGCCGCCGATCTCACTCGCGCTCGCGAGCCGTTCGGATGAATACATCGCCGGGCTCAGAGCGATGCAATATGTCGGTGAACCGGACTCGGCGGAGGCTACGTTTGGCCTTAACGCATGGCTTGGCACCTTCGCGAGCGCGACATTGGAGGCGGTGGGAGAGGTGGCACGCTTTGAAGCGGAACTTCGGACTCTCAGGGATAGTTGGCGGAGCCGATTGGGGTCGGTCCGCCAGGGTTCGGCGCTCGAGCTACTGATCGACGCGCTCCCGGCGGCCCCCGTTTTCACAACAAATACGGCCGCGGCGCTTATCGGCCGGAGTTTCCAGGCAGTGAACCCCGCCATCGAACGTCTTGTTGCCGCGGGCATTGTGCGGCCAATTAGCGTCGGGAGGCGGAACCGCGCGTTCGAGGCGGCGGAG
>CALFYR010000608.1 GCA_937954195.1 uncultured Dehalococcoidia bacterium | reverse complement strand
CGGGAAACGTCCACATCGTCCGGGATTGCGTAGTTGATGTTGCCATCGGTGGCGCGCAACTCATCAAGGATGAGGGCGTCAGCCGAGTACCCCGGCGTGGTCGAAAGAACGACGAACAGGTCGGGGCCGTTTGTGACCGAGAAGTCTTCGAAGCGGAGGACATGCCTGCCCTCGGGCGTCCGTATGAGCAGCGCAGTCCCGGAGCCGTTGTGGCCGGGGTCGGCGCCCTGGAATTCTCCGCGGGCGAGGACAGCGCCGCCGGTGGCGTCCGGCTCGCCCGATGGCGATGGCGTCGGGTCGTCGCCGGGCGTGTTGGGGGCGGCGCCGAGGAGCGGGTTCGCCTCATCGAGGAAGGTGCGCTTGAAGTAGTCGCCACCCAGGTAATTGGTGGTCCCGGCGAGGATGAGCCCCACCAGGACGACGGCGGGGGCGCCAACGAACCAGGGGATGCGTGAGAGCAGCTGCATGCGTGCCTGCCCTTTCGGAAGGTGTTGCAAGGAATGGTGGCAGATGTGGCCCGGATGAATGCGAACGAAAGGATTACGGGTGCGCCAAAGCCCCTACGCCAGCGCCCGCGCAATCACCGCCCTGGTGAACTCCATGGTGTTCAGGCTGCCGCCGAGGTCGCCGGTGCGTTCTCCGGTGGCTATGCAATCGTGCACCGCGTCGATCAGGCGGCTGCCCTGCTGGCGGTGGCCGCAATATTCGAGCAGATAACCGAACGCCTCAATCGCGCCTGACGGGTTGGCGATCCCTTTGCCGGCGATATCGGGCGCCGTGCCGCCTGCCGGGTCGAAGATGCCGACGTTCGGCTGGTGGCTTGGCGTGAAGGCGTAGGAAGCGCTCGCCCCGAGTCCAATTGAACCGATCAGCCCGTAGACCATGTCGCTCAGGAAGTCGCCATACTCGTTCGGGCACACAATCACGTCATACCGCTCGGGGCGGAGGATGAGCTTCGCAAGGAGCGCATCGAAGAGTTCGCGCTGGTGGGTGGTGTTGCGATACTCCTTCGCAACCTCCGTGACCACGTCTTCAAACAACCCGTCGGCGGCACGCTGGATGGTGTATTTGCTGGTCGAAACCACGCTCTGGCGATGGCGCTCGGCGAGCCGGAAGGCGAAGTGGGCGGCGTGCTCGACCGGCGTGCGTTCCATCACGCGGATGGAGACCGCCGAGTGGTACCCGATGCGCATGCCGGCATCTTCGTACGTTCCCCCGGTCGCGACGCGGACCACGTGGAGGTCGATGTTTCCCGTGTAGTTCGAGCTCACGCCGGGATACGTCCGGCAGGGCCGATGGATGACCGAAAGGCCAAGCTGGTCGCGCATGACCTGGTTCGGACTGACAGTTTCCGTCACGGTCGGGTACTTCATGGCGCAGCCGAGTTCGCGGGTGAGTTCGATGCCCTCATCGAGCGCGGCGCTGGACGCTTCGCGCCGTTCGAGCGACCAATCGACGGGGCGGAAGCCGATGGGCGAGCCGAACGCTTCGTTGATGGCGTGGATTGCGTCGCGCAGTTCGGCGGCGATGCCATCGCCGTTCAGTTCGGCCACTTCGCGCATGAAATGTGGACCTCTCGTTGGTATCGGGTGCGTTCACTATCGCACGCAGCGGCGGGACGAGGTAAGGCTCGGCGGCGATTGGATTCCCCGTATCAGAGCCGGTTGGTAGGATTCGGGGCGCTTTACACAGCCTTGACGCGCGTCTTCCCGCGCGCGTTCGGAACTCACACCACCGGGGGGAAAGATGGGAAACCTTCTCATCGCGCTTGGGGCAGGCGTGATCGCGCTCCTCTTCGCGGCCTATACGGCGCGAAAGGTGCTCGCGGAGGACGAAGGCACCGATGTGATGAAGGAGATCGCGAAAGCGATCCAGGAAGGCGCTTCGGCCTTCCTCCGCAGGGAATACACGTTCCTCGCGGGCTTCGTCGCCATCGTTACCGTTGTCCTGATCCTGTTCGTGGACTACGACATCCTGGATCGCTTCGGCGAACAACGTGGCGAACTGACTGACCTGCCGCGGACAGGTATCGCCTACATCCTCGGGGCCGTTTCCTCGGCGCTGACGGGTTATGTCGGCATGTACATCGCCGTGCGGGCGAACGTGCGAACCGCCGCGAAGGCGCGCGAGGGCCTGAATGGCGGCCTCCGGGTTGCGTTCTCCTCTGGCGCCGTCATGGGTATCACCGTGACCGGCATCAGCGTCATCGGTATCAGCATCGTGTACCTGCTTACGCAGGACTTCCAGCCGCTCACGGGCTACGCCTTCGGCGCTTCGTCGATCGCGCTGTTCGCCCGCGTTGGCGGCGGTATCTACACGAAGGCCGCCGACGTTGGCGCCGACCTCGTAGGCAAAGTCGAGGCCGGTATTCCGGAAGACGACCCGCGCAACCCCGCCACGATTGCCGACAACGTTGGCGACAACGTTGGCGACGTCGCCGGCATGGGGGCCGACCTTTTCGAGTCCTACACCGGTTCCATCGTGGCGGCCATGGCGCTGACCACGATCGGTATCGCCGGCGTTGGCGAAAACGGCGTCTTCGATGCCGTGGACGCCGCCGATTGGGACTCGAAGGCGCAGATGCTGCCGCTGCTCATCATGGGCCTGGGCATCTTCTCGGCCATCATCGGCACGTTCCTCGTGCGCACCAAGGAAGGCGCGAACATGGGTTCGCTCCTCTGGTCGCTGCGCACGGGCATCTTCTCGGCCAGCGGTCTCGTGCTCGTTTCGACGGCCGCCGCCCTGGTCATCCTCGACCTTCCGTTCGAGCTGTTCTGGGTGGTCCTCGTCGGTCTCGTAGCCGGGCAGGTGATCGGGACAATAACCGAGTACTACACAGCCTACGAGTTCAGTCCGACACAGAACCTGGCCAAGACGGCGGAGACCGGCCCGGCGACGATCATCATTGGTGGTCTTGGCCTGGGCATGCTCTCCACGGCCGTCCCAATTCTCACCATCGTCGCGGCAATCTGGATCTGCTTCGAAATTGCCGGTCTGTACGGTATCGCCCTCGCGGCGGTTGGCATGCTGGCGCCGCTCGGCATCACGCTCGCGACCGACGCCTACGGCCCGATCGCCGACAACGCCGGCGGCATCGCCGAGCAGGCGCACCTTCCCCCGGAAGTCCGCGAGCGCACCGACGCCCTCGACAGCCTGGGCAACACCACGGCCGCGACGGGCAAGGGCTTCGCCATTGGCTCAGCCGTTCTTACCTCCCTGGCCCTCATGGTCACCTATTCCCAGGTGGTCGGCATCAGCGCGATCGACATCCTCGTCGTCGACACGATGCTTGGCCTGCTGGTTGGCGGCCTGATGCCGTTCGTGTTCGCGGCGCTCACCATGGGCGCGGTGGGCCGCGCGGCGATGGCGATGGTGAACGAAGTTCGTCGCCAGTTCCGGGAGATCCCGGGAATCATGGAAGGCACCGGCAAGCCGGATTACGCCCGCGCCGTGGGTATCTCCACCGACGGCGCCATCCGCGAGATGATCATCCCCGGCATTCTTGCCGTGACTGTCCCGGTGCTCGTGGGCGCCATCATTGGTCCCGAGGCCCTCGGTGGCCTGCTCATCGGCTCGATCGTCAGCGGCGCGGTACTCGCGCTGATGATGGCGAACGCCGGTGGCGCCTGGGACAACGCCAAGAAGTACATCGAAGCCGGCAACCACGGTGGCAAGGGCTCCGATGCCCACAAGGCCGCCGTCGTTGGTGACACCGTCGGCGACCCGTTCAAGGACACCTCCGGCCCCGCGCTCAACATCCTGCTCAAGCTGATGTCGATCGTGGCCGTGGTGTTCGGGCCGCTGTTCGTTTCGTAACAACGGTCAGCTT
>CALFYR010000607.1 GCA_937954195.1 uncultured Dehalococcoidia bacterium | reverse complement strand
TTTTTGTTGTTGTTCATTGTTCTTCTCCTCTCAACGATGGAAGAGATGTTTGACGCGCGGCAAAGGGTACAACAAATTTTCACTTTTACATTCTTGATACAACTTGATACAAATCGCCCGCCGCAGTTGCGCAACCAAATCCGACGCTGCCAGACTAGATCCACGGCTATGAAGAAATGGTTCGCAACTGGTGTATTCCTCCTCGCCGCGGCGATTGCAGCGTGGAAAACAGGCCTGCTGCCCATTGGCCCGCAGGCGCAGAAGCGCGGCCTCGCGTCCATTCGCGTTCCTGACGGCTTCGAGGTTTCGCTCGCCAGCAAGCCCGGCCTGGTGAAGTACCCCATGCTCGGCACCATCGCCGCCGACGGCGCCATCTATATGTGCGAGTCCTCGGGCCGGACCATGAAAACCCCCGAGATGACCGCCGACCCCAACTACGCGGTCACACGCCTCACCGACACCGACGGCGACGGCGTCTACGACAAAAGCACCGTCTTCGCCGACAAACTCACGCTGCCCGCCGGAGCCGTCTTCCTCAACAACAGCCTCTACGTCGCCGCTCCGCCGCAGGTTTATCGTTTCCAGGACACCAACAACGACGGCATCGCCGACGTAAAAGAAGTACTGGTGGAAGGCTGGAACCTGTCCGCCAACGCCGCCAGCCTCCACGGACCCATCCTCGGCCCCGACGGCTGGCTCTACCTCACCGATGGCCGCCACGGCTTCAACATCACTACTAAGGATGGACGCAAGTACGCCGGAAAGGCATCGCGCATCTGGCGTCTGCGCCCCGATGGCACCGGCCTCGAGTGGTATGCCGGCGGTGGTTTCGATAACCCTGTCGAAGTCGCCTTCACCGAAGGCGGCGACATGTTCGGCACCATGACGTACTTCCAGGATCCGCGCGACGGCCAGCGCGACGCCATCCTGCACTACGTCGAAGGCGGAGTCTACCCCAAACCTTACCCCGTCACCGACGAGTTCAAACAAACCGGCGACCTCATGCCCGTCATGACCAAGTTCGCCCGCGTCGCGCCCAGCGGCCTGCTGCGCTACCGCGGCGTCAGCTTCGGGGAGGATTACGACGGCAATCTCTTCACCGCCCATTTCAATTCGCACCGCGTGCTGCGCCACAAGGTCACCCGCATGGGCGCGACGTACAAAACCGAGGACTCCGATTTCTTCCACGCCTCCGACCCCGATCTGCATCCCACCGATGTCATGGAAGATCGCGACGGCAGCCTGATCGTCGTCGATACCGGAGCGTGGTTCATTCACGGCTGCCCGCTGTCCCGCGTCTCGAAGCCCGACATTCAGGGCGTCCTCTACCGTGTCCGCAAGAAGGGCGCGCCTACCGCGATGCCCGCACCCAAGCCCGCCACTGCGCAGCAACTCGACAACGCCAACCCGTACATCGCCGACGAAGCCGCGCACGCGCTCGTCGCCAAATCCGACGCCGCCGGATTGCAGGCATTCCAGCCGAAGACCCTGCGGGGAGCCTCGCGCCGCGTCTTCGCCCTCTACCGCATCGGCACGCCCGATGCCCTCGCCGCCGTGCGCGAAGCTCTCAATGACCAGCGCTTCGA
>CALFYR010000606.1 GCA_937954195.1 uncultured Dehalococcoidia bacterium | reverse complement strand
GAAGATGTGGTGGTAGAAGCATTCGAGTTCTTCGCCGCCGACGGGGAAAGTCACGACCTGGCCGCCGACCTCATCGCGGCCTTCGAACATCACCACCTCGTGGCCGGCTTCGCGCAGGACGCGCGCTGCGGCCAACCCGGCAACACCCGCGCCGATGATGCCGGCTCTCATGACGTCGCGACCTGCTCTTCAACGTCGATGTTGGTGATTCGGCGGAACGACACTCCGAAACTCCAGAGCAGAATCAGGCCGAGGATGGTCGTCGGGATCAGGATGACCCCGTGGGCGACGATGGAGTAGGCCCCGGCCACATTGTCCGCGACGCCCGCGCCAACGAGCACCAGCTTGGCCGCCCATTCGAACGGTCCGGTGCCGCCGAAGAACGTCGGGATGATGATGGCGAGGTTGGCGGCCGCGAGCAGCAGGCAGTAGTGCGCGAAGCTCACGTCCATGTTGAAGCCCTGGCCGATGACCGCGTAGGCGCCGGCTTCGATGGTCCAGGCGATGGCGCTGAAGAGCGCCACGATGGCGAGCGAGCGCCAGTCGTGAACGGAGCGGAGGCTGCCAACCAGGTTATCGGTGAGCATCTCGGCCTGGTGTTCAAACCGGGCCGGGAGCACGCGAAGCACGTAGCGAGCGACGCGCTTCGCCCGCGCTTCATCGAGCGTGAGGAAGTAGAACGCGACCACCGCGACCAGGAACACCGCCGTCGAGGCCCACGCGATCGCCCGGAGCCGCCCGTCTTCGAAGCCGACGAGGGAGCCGGCGATCAGGAGCATCAGGACGAGCGTGCAGCCATCGAAGAGGCGCTCCACGGCGATCGTGCCGAAGGTGCCCATCTTGGAGACGCGCTCGCGGTCGCCGAGCACGTAGGCGCGCACGACCTCGCCGGCGCGCGCCGGGAGCAGGTTGTTCGCCATGTAGCCGATGATGGCGTACGGCATGAGCCGGAACGGGCCCATGGGCGCGACCGGGCGCATGAGCACAGACCAGCGGATGCAACGCGCGGTGATGGCAAGGAACAGGACGGCCGTACCGGGGATTAGCCAGATGTAGTCAGCCTCGCCAAACGCGTCCGCAAGCTCCCGGGGGTGGGTGGCGCGCAGGAACAGCGCAATGAGCACCACGCTGATGACCAGGCTTACCCAAAACCGGATGGAACGAAGCACGGGACCGCCTGGAGCTACGGAATATCGAACAGCCGAAGCCGGGCAGCGCCGCCTTCGACAACCCAGAGCTTACCATCGGCGGTCTCGACCATCCCATAAGGGGTTACGAGGGGTTGACCTGCCGGGCTGATCGTCCCGGCGGCGGTCCCATCGGGGTTGTAGATGCGCACCAGGCCGGAGAACGGCACGGAAACCGCCACGCGCCCATCCGAGAGCACCTCGAGGTACGGCTTATCGCTGACCTCGAACCCACCCCAGCCCTCCACCGGGAACTCGGTGTTGTACGTCCCATCGGCATTCAACACCTGGACTCGGGCGTTATACATGTCGGCCACGTAGATGCGGCCGTCGGTGCCCGCAGCGAGTCCGACGGGTTCGTCGAACTGGCCCGGACCGCTCCCCTCCGTCCCGATCGACTGGACGCACTCACCCTCGACCGCGAAGACCTGGATGCGGTCGTGGCTCGTGTCGGTGATCCAGACGTTGCCGTCGGCGCCGAAGACAGCATC
>CALFYR010000605.1 GCA_937954195.1 uncultured Dehalococcoidia bacterium | reverse complement strand
ACGTGAAGCAGATCATGCTCGGCGAACAGCGCGATGCCACCGTCACCCGGCTCCGGGATGCAAAGCCGAAGCCCACCCCGGCGGCCGCCGCCGTCCTCGAATGCGATAAGCCCGTCATCGCCGCGGTCAACGGCCCCGCCGTTGGCTGGGGCATGGACCTCACCCTCTTCGCCGATATCCGCATCGCCTCCCAGAACGCAAAGTTCGGCGAACTCTTCATCAAGCGCGGTCTGGTCGCAGATATCGGCGGCCTCTGGCGCCTGCCTCGCGTCGTCGGGCCCTCCAAAGCGGCCGAGCTTCTCTTCACCGGCGACATCATCACCGCCGATGAAGCCCTCGCCATCGGGCTCGTTTCGAAGGTCGTCCCACCCGAAGACCTCCTCGACGCGGCGAACGAAATCGTCCGCAAGATCGCTGCCAACCCGCCAATCGCCATGCGCTACATGAAGGAGGGCCTGCGCAAATCGCTCCACGGCACCATGGCCGAAATGGGCGAGTACGTCGGAAATTCCCTCGCCTATCTGTTCACCACCGAAGATCACAAGGAAGGCGCTATGGCGTTCGTCGAGCGCCGCGAACCCGTCTTCCGGGGCCGCTAGGTCCAGGGTCAGGCCCATGCTCAATCGGCTGTGTCGAAGCTTCGCCATGGTGGCCCTCGTTGGGCTGGCTGCACTACCGCAGGCGACTCCAGTTGCAGCGTGTTCGCTCGGCGCTCTCGACCGGAAGGCCCTCCCGACCGTTGCCGATCAAAGCCATCTGATTGCCATTGGCACCTGGGTCCGTTCCACCGAAAGAGTTGCGTTCTTCCGCGTCGATCAGCCGCTCAAGGGCGCCCGGCCAGGAGACGTGGTCCTGGTGGATAATCGCGGTACATCCACCGCGTTCCACTGCGATCCATACCAAGAGGTATTCGATGACGGCTGGCGTTTCAAAGAAGGCGATCGCCACATCCTTTTCCTCCAGCCGGGACATCTCGATGACGTCTGGCATGTCGGGTATTACTCTCGCGCCGCCTTCGAAATCCCTGCCGGGCGAGATGAACGCCTTGTGATGGATTGGGGCTCATTTCAAGGGCTTCCGGACGACGAGGCACCCACCTACGCCGACATAGTCCGGGCAGCCGGCCCCTCCGCCGCGCCGTTCCTCCGCGACGATTCGACCCCGTGGCCGCAGGTCATTGCCGCGTCGGCGACCATCATCATCCTCGCGCTGTGTGTCGCCGCATGGAAGCAGTGGTCTCTCCCACAGACAGGTGACTAACCGTCAACCTGCTACCCGTGCAAATCGTCGGCAACCTGCAGGGTGAACCAGAAGTTCGCTCCTCCCCCCGGGCGTCTCCCCGCAGCAATCGTCCCGCCCTGCGATTCGATGACCGTCCGGCACACCGCCAGTCCCAGCCCCATCCCGCCGGCCCGCTTCTGCGCCCGCTCGGCCCGGTAGAACGGCGAGAAAATCCGGCCAAGCTCTTCCTCCGTCAATCCGATCCCGCGGTCCATCACGTGGACCTCCACTGCGTGCGCTTCGTGGGTCACGAACAGGTCGACCGTCGTTGAAGTCCCGCTGTACTTCACCGCATTGTTCAAGAGGTTCTCGATGACCATCGTCGTGATGGTCGCCTCACCTATCACCGCCGGAATAGGACCATCAACCCGGAGGTCAATGCGCCGGCCCGCGTGTCTCCGCCGGAAGTCGGCGACAGCCGCCTCCAACAACCGCGGCAGGTGGATAACCTCCAGCTCGAATTCGCGCTCTGCCTCCGCGCGCGTCAGCAACAGCAGGTTCTCGATAATCCGCTGCAGCCGTTCTGCGTGGAACGTGATGTCCGCGACGGACTGCGTACGCTCCTCCGGCGAGAGCTCCGCGTAGCGCTTTTGAAGCAGGTGCCCATTCCCGAGGATGATCGATATTGGCGTCCGGAGTTCATGCGAAACCAGCGAAAGGAACTGGTCCTTGATCGCCACCGATTCCTGCAACGCTCGCTCGGCCGCCCGTCGCTCGCTGATGTCCCGCGCCACCTTCGAAGCGCCAACAATCTGCCCTGTCTCATCCACAATCGGCGAAACCGTCAGCGAAATCTCGACTGACGTCCCATCCTTGCGTTCCCGAATCGTCTCGAAGTGGTCGACGCGCTCGCCTCGCCGAATCCTCGCGAGGACCTCGTCCTCCTCCGACTGGCGGTCAGCCGGGATGATGCGCCGGATCGATTGCCCCACCATCTCGGCTGCCGTCCACCCAAACATGCGCTCAGCCGAACGGTTCCAGCTGGTCACGATCCCGTCCAGGGTCTTACTCACGATGGCGTCATCGCTCGATGCGATGACCGCGGCGAACCACGCATCGAGTGCCGCGCCTGTTGGCGGGGAGATTTCCGTCGCCGGTCCGTCTCCTTCGGTTGTGGCTGTTCTGCCGCTATCCAAACGGCGGCCTGGGGGCGTGAGAGCTCAGCATTGCAGCCTGAGAATACCGGCCTCCCAACGGGTTCGAAATGTGCCGATTACTCGCCTGCGATGAATTCG
>CALFYR010000604.1 GCA_937954195.1 uncultured Dehalococcoidia bacterium | reverse complement strand
TCAGTCCCAGCGGGCTGGAAGCTTCAGGTGGCTCAGGTTCTCTTCGCCGACTTCCGCCACGATGGTGTCCCAGGCCGCCAGGTCCCATTCGCCCACGAACGTGTAGGACGCGCCGAGCTTGCCGGCCCGCGCCGTCCGCCCGATGCGGTGGATGTATTCTTCGGCGTTCTGGGGCACGTCGTAGTTGATGACGTGTTCGATGTCCGGGATGTCGAGTCCGCGCGCGGCCACGTTCGTGGCCACCAGAAAGTCCAACCGGCCCGCTTTAAAGTCGCCCATTACCCGGTCTCGCTGTCCCTGGCGGAGGTCGCCGTGGATGGCCTCGGCCGGCACGCCAGCGTTGCGCAACTGTGCCGTCAGCTTGTCCACACCGATCTTCGTGTTCCGGAACACGAGCGTTCGCCCCAGCCCGTGTTCTTCGTAGATGAACCGCAGCGCGAGGAACTTGTCCCGTTCCGAGACCTCGCAGAAGTACTGCTCGATGCCCTCCGCCGTGCGCTGCTCCGGGTCGATGCTCACGCGTTCGGCGCGCCGCATATACCGGTACACCAGCCGCCCGATGCTCTCGGGCATCGTGGCGCTGAAGAGTGCTGTCTGGCGCTCCTTCGGGACAGTCCGAAGGATGTAATCGATGTCCCGGGCGAACCCGATGTCCAGCATCTGGTCTGCCTCATCGAGCACCACGAAATGGACGTTGTTGAGCTTGAGCGTGCCCCGCTTGAGGTGGTCAATCACCCGGCCGGGTGTGCCAACCACTACATGCGCGCCCCGTTCGAGCGACGAAATGTCTGTCTTCACCCGGCTGCCGCCGACCAGCCCGACCGTCGTGTAACCGTAGAATTTTCCCAGGTGCGAAATGGTCTCCCGCACCTGGTTGGCAAGCTCCCGAGTCGGGACCATGACAACCGCCTGGACGGTGTTACGCGCAGGGTCGATAGCCCGGGCGAGCGGGAGTCCGAAGGCGATGGTCTTGCCCGTTCCCGTCTGCGCCAGGCCGACGAGGTCGGCGCCATCCAGCATCATCGGGAGGGACTCTCGCTGAATCGGCGTCGGCTCTGTGAAGCCCAGAGCCGCTAGCGCAGCGAGGCCGGTCTCATCGACTCCCAATGAGCGGAACGTCTCCGAAACGGGTGCCAGTGGTGGCGGCAGCGTGTCGCTCTCACGCGTTTGCTCGGCCGATGTGACGCCTTCTTCGGTTTTGCTGCGGCTCCGAGTCCGGGACCTCGATCGGCGACGTTTCGGTGCGCCATCGTGATGGACGGGGGCCGTGGTGGGGTTAGGGCTCCGGCGCGCCGGAGCCGCCGCCTCAGCGATGAGGTCGGGCGGAGGCGTAAGTTCGGCGACCTGCGGTTCGCGCCGCCGGAATGGACGTGACAAAACGGAAAGTAGCGGACTCAGAAACACTTCCTGCAATTCGTGGCCGGCGGTGCGTCGTGCAGTAGCTCCCCGGCTGTGTGGTGAGAAACCATTCGTCTGTGCCTAAAGATACCACATTCAGATGGCCCGTTTCGAACCCGGCAGCGTGGTAGGCTTCGGCTCCCCGCCGAAGGAGGGCTCCGCATGACCTACTCCATTGTTGCCCGCGATCCCCTCACCGGAGACCTCGGCGTCGGTGTCCAGACACACCAGCCGTCCGTCGGCGCCATCGTGCCCTGGGTCAAAGGCGGTCTGGGGGCGGTAGCGACACAATCCTTTGCCAACATCCACTTCGGCCCTCGATCACTCGCCCTCATGGAGTCCGGCCTCTCGCCGGAACGGGTGCTCAGCGCCATCCTCGCCGCCGACGACATGGTCCCGCTTCGCCAGGTCGCGTTAATCGATTCATCCGGGGCGACCTCCGTTCACACCGGCGACCGCTGCATTCCACACGCCGGCCATCTGCAGGGCGACAACTTCTCAGCCCAGGCGAACATGATGGCCAATCCGGGTGTGCCGGAGGCTATGGCCGCCGCGTTCACCGCCGCGTCTGGCCACCTTGCGGTCCGCATCCTCGCCGCGCTCGATGCCGCGGAAGCCACCGGCGGGGACATCCGCGGACGCCAGTCAGCCGCCATCCTGGTGCGTGGCCCCGGGGAGCTCGACTTCACCTGGGACCTCCGCGCCGACCTGAGCGCCGCGCCGCTCGATGAGCTTCGCAGGCTGGTCAACATCCGGCTCGC
>CALFYR010000603.1 GCA_937954195.1 uncultured Dehalococcoidia bacterium | reverse complement strand
TCCTGGCTGGCCGAAGCCACCAGCTGGATCCGCTCGCCGATCTGGGCAGCCTCCAGCTTGCTCTGGCTCGCTGAGCTCGCGCTCGTGCTTGCCGTCGCCGCCAGCTGCTGCGATCCGCTCGCCAGCCGCTCAACCTCCCGCGCCGAATCCTGCGAAACCTGCGCGAGGCTGACGGCCGAGCGGGTAACTTCGTTGATGGCGGACGCGATCTGGCCGGTGGCGCTGGCCATCTGGTCCGAGGCTTCGCCGAGCGCGCTGGAGCTCGTCTGGATGTTGCGGGCCGTTTCCTGGACTTCGCCGACGAGGTTAGCGAGGGCGGCCCGGGCATCGTTGTAGCCACCAACCATGCTTTCGCTCATCGCGACGATGGTGTTCACGGACTGGGCAGCCTTGCCGATTTCGTCGCCGCTGAACTTGGTGATGGGGCTGGTCGTAGCGGTGGCGGTTCGAGTGAGGTCTCCGGCGGCAAGCGCGGCGATGCCTGTTTCGAGGCTCTTGAGGTCGTTCTCCCGGAGCGAACCGAGCCGATCCATGACCTGGGACACGGCCCGGGTGATGGTGCGAGCGAACAAGAACGCCACAACGAGGCTGGCGACGAGAGCCAGACCGACACCGGCGATGCCGATCGTGCGGGCGGTGGCGGCGGCGTTTTCGGCCTTCACCGCTTCAGCATCAGCGTACTCGCCCATCACGGCGGCGATGGAGTTGAGGTTGTCGGACGCGGCACGGTCCATACCACGCATCTGGGTATCGCCTGCCTGCGGCGAGAAGAATCCGCCCGCCGTGAGCGCCTCAAGCCCGGCGGGATAGCCCGCCATGTAGTCGGCGTGGCCGGCCTCGAACGCATCGAGGAAGGCCAGGGCTTCGGCATGGCCGATGACTTCGAGTTCGGCGCGAAAGTCCTGGGCGCCGGCCTGGATTTCGACGGCCGCTTCTTCGAAGGCAGCGGTGTACTTCTCGTAGTCTTCAGGGTTCTCGCCACGCAGGAAGATGTTCTTGAGTTCCTGGTGCTGCGTCTGGAACTCGCCCTTCAGCTGCTCCGCATGCACGGCTGCACGTTCGGCATTGAGGACGTGTTGCCGTACTGATTCTGGACGGCGTTGAGCTGGAATAGGACGAACGCGCCGGCGCCGGCCATCAGGAGGGATACCCCTCCAAAGGCGGCGAGCATCTTCGTCCGCAGCGTCAGGTTGGCGATGCGGCTCATGGTGGTGTTGTTCCTGTCCGTGGGATTGTCGCGGTTATCTCCGCGCTATCTATCTTTACGTTCATGTTTCGATTCCTCTTATCGGGGGCCACCCTTACATAGGCCGGCGAACACGCCAAAATCATTCGATACAAAATGAATTACCGGACGGTAGGTTCGCGCCGGGGTACGACGTTCGTCCGCGGCCGATACACTGCGTGCGTGCAGGATCCATTGGCAGCGCGGCTGGCAGCCCTGGTCGGGAATGACCATGTCCTCACCGATCCCGAGCTGAAGGCGACCTACGAAACCGACTGGACGCGGCGCTACCGCGGCACCGCGCGACTGGTTGTGCGGCCGGGTTCCACGGACGAAGTGGCCGCCGTGGTGAAGGCGTGCGCCGAATACGGCGTACCGTTCATTCCACAGGGAGGGAATACCGGGCTTGTTGGCGGTGGCATCCCGCGGGCCGGCGAAGTGGTGCTTTCGCTGGCGCGCCTCAATAAGGTTACAGACCTGGACCCGGTGGCGGGCGAGCTGACGGCCGGCGCGGGAGCCACGGCCGCCGCGGTGCAGGAAGCGGCGGGGGCGCACGGCTGGACACTCGGCGTCGACCTGGCATCCCGTGATTCGGCGACGATTGGCGGGATGATCGCGACCAACGCGGGCGGGATCCGGGTGCTGCGGTACGGGGGTATGCGGCAGCAGATCCTCGGGTTCGAAGCCGTGCTGGCCGATGGCTCGGTGGTCCGGCGCATGTCCGGCCTGGTGAAGGACAACAGCGGCTACGACCTTGGCCAACTGCTGGCCGGGAGCGAAGGGACGCTCGGCGTGATTACCGCGGCGAGGCTTCGGCTGGTGCCCGCGCTTGCGAGGCGGGCGGTCGCGATGCTGGCATTCGATTCGCTGCGCGAGGCATTGCCGGCTGTGGCGCAGGCGCGCGCGCATCTGCCTTCGCTGGAGGCCGCCGAGGCGTTCTTCGCGGACGGGGTGGCGCTGGTGTGCAAACACGCCGGAATGCCGTTGCCGTTTGGCACCGAGTATTCGTGTTATGTCCTGTTAGAGGTGGCGAGCCAGCGCGACGAGACTGAGGCACTGGTGGGGGTGCTTGGCGGCATCGAAACGGCGCGGGATTCTGCGCTGGCTACCGAGCGCGCTCAGCGGGAACGGCTGTGGGCATACCGGGAGCGCCACACAGAATGCATCAACGCCGAGGGTGTGCCCCACAAGCTCGATGTGACACTGCCGGCAACACGCCTCGCCGAATTCGAACAGCAGGTCCGCCGGGACATCCAGGCGGCGACGCCGGGCGCCCGGCCGATCCTGTTCGGTCACGTGGGCGATGGAAACCTGCATGTGAACATCCTCGGCCTCGAAGCGGATGACGAGCGGGCGGACGACGCGGTATTGCGCCTGGTGGCGAGCATGGGCGGGAGCATCAGCGCGGAGCACGGCATCGGCACCGCGAAGATTCCATGGCTGCACCTCACTCGCTCCGAGGCCGATATCGCGGCGATGCGCGCGGTCAAACGGGCTCTTGACCCGGCCAACCTGCTGAACCCGGGCGTCATTTTCCCGGCCCACTAGTGGGACCAGCCCGCGTTCGGGTATCGTTCGAGCGGGAGCAGAAGGGTTACAGGGCGATGGCGTTCGAATTTCTCGATCGCGATGGGTTCCTTGAGCTGCGCATGTTCGGCGTGATGGATGGCAGCAGCGTCAAAGGCGAGCGGCCGCTGGCGCCATTGGCTACGGTCGAACGCCTCCTGGTCAACACGACGGACGTGACGGGAATAACCGCCGATGTGATGTGGTTGGCGAGCCTGGTTCAGCAGGAGACCGGCGAAGGACCGAGCCGCACCGCGGTGGTGGCGGCCAATGACGTGATTTTCGGAGTGCTGCGGCAGGTGAGCGCCTACCGTGGCGAACGCCCGCCGGGCACGAGCGTTGAGTTTTTCCGCGAATACGACGACGCGGTGCGCTGGCTGCTGCTGCCCGGCTAGG
>CALFYR010000602.1 GCA_937954195.1 uncultured Dehalococcoidia bacterium | reverse complement strand
CACATGGCGCTGGGCGTTGAGGTAGCGGGCGGTCACGCGGCTGCAATCCTCCGGGGAGACGGTAGGGGGATTTTACGAAGGGTGGGTACTTGGGTCGACTGGCGGGTGGGGTGTGGGTCGTGGTGGCTAACGCGGGGCATGGGTGGTTGGTGACGATCCGCTTACTGCGTGCGCGGTTCCCCTGCGAACGGCGTGCCCGAAAGCAGGCGCGGGCCGGTGGCCGGCTTTATGGGCCGGCCTGGGCTACTTCGGGGCGGACGAGCGCACGGAACTGTTCGAAGTTGGCGCGGAAGCGGTCGGCGATGGCCGAGTAGGTCTTGTCGTACTCAGCCTGGTCCGCCCAGCATTCGCGCGGGGTGAGCAGCTTCGAATCCACTCCGGGGCAGGTTTCGGGGACTTCGAACCCGAAGACCGGGTCGCGGCGCATGGGGACGTGGTTGAGCGCGTCGGAGAGGACGGCTCGGACCATCTTGCGGGTTTCCTGGATGGCGATGCGCTTGCCGACGCCGTACTTGCCGCCAGTCCAGCCGGTGTTGATCAGCCACGTCTGGGCGCCGGTCATGTCGAGTCGCTGCTGGAGGAGATCGGCGTAGACCGTGGGGTTGAGCGCCATGAACGGGGCACCGTAGCAGGGGCTGAAGGTGGTCTCAGGGTCGGTGAGGCCAACTTCGGTGCCAGCGAGCTTGCAGGTGTAGCCGCTGAGGAAGTGGTAGAGCGCCTGCTCCGGGGTAAGGCGGGCGATCGGCGGCATGACGCCATAGGCGTCGGCGGTCAGGAGGATGACGTGCGACGGATGCGGCGCGACCTCTTCCTGGTAGACGTTGCGGAGGGATTCGAGCGGATAGCTGCCGCGAGTGTTCTCGGTGACGGAGTCGTCGTCGAGGTCCACCACGCGGGAGTCGTCATCGAAGATGACGTTCTCGAGAATCGTGCCGAACTCGGTGGTCTGTTCGAAGATGTCGGGCTCGGCTTCCTTCGAGAGACGGATGGTCTTCGCGTAGCAGCCGCCTTCGATGTTGAAGATGCCGCGTTCGGTCCAGCCGTGCTCGTCGTCGCCGATGAGGAGGCGCTCGGGGTCAGTGCTGAGGGTGGTCTTGCCGGTACCGGAGAGGCCGAAGAACAGGGCTGTCTTGCCGGTGCGGGGATCGACGTTCGCTGCCGAGTGGAGCGAGAGGATGCCATCGAGCGGGAGGTAGTAGTTCATGGCCGTGAAGACGGCCTTCTTCATTTCGCCGGCGTAGGCGGTGCCAGCGATGAGGATGATTCCCTCGGTCATGTTCAGGGCGACGACGGCGTCGCTGCGCACACCATCGGCCTCGCCTTCGAGCTGGAGGAAGGGGCAATGGATGATGGTGATGTCGGGATCGGCGTCCACGTCCTTCGGGGTGGACGGGATGAACATGGTGCGCGCGAAGAGCGAGTGGTACGCCTGTTCGGTGATGACGCGAACCGTCTTGCGGTGGTCCGGGTCCTGGGCCACGACGCAATCCTGCAGGTAGAGTTCGCGGTCCTTCAGGTAGGCCATGGCCTTTGCGCGGAGGCGTTCGAACGTATCGACCGGGAGCGGCTGGTTGTGGTTGCCCCACCAGACATGCTCGGAGATTTCCGGAGTCTTGACGACAAACTTGTCCTTGGGGCTACGACCGGTGCGTTCGCCGGAATAGACGGCGAAGGTGCCGCCCTGGAGGAGCTTTCCTTCATGGCGGCGAACGGCATGTTCGTAGAGAACGGGGACGGAGAGGTTGTGATGGATCGAGGAAGCGTTCGCCAGCACCTGGCTGGCGAGATTACTCGGAGCTTCTGAAATGACCATCACACACTCTGCCCGGGGCCGGTTGCCCACCGCAGTCAGACTACCCTGAGATAGCGTCCGTGTGAATACCTTGAGGTCGAGCTATAGTTGAGAGTAATACCCCTGCGAGCCCGCGCGTATCCGTTGTTACGCAGCCTTAACACCCGTAGGCGAGCCTTTCACGAGCTGCATGAGGGCATCGACCTGGCGCATGAGGGCCTGGAACTCGGCCGTGATGCGGCGCGTTTCGCCTGCGGGGACGGGCACGATGTAGCCGGGCAGGAGGCCGTTCGCGCAGACATAGCGGTCGGCGGCTGCCACACACCCGGCAAGGGTCTGGTCGGTATCGATGTCGTCGTGGTGGTGGGAGATGGCGTCGCGGATGGCCTCGGGGAGCTTCCATTTGAGGGCGAGGCGGCCGCCGAGTTCGGTGTGGTCGTAGCCTAGCTGGGCAGCTTCGACCTCTTCGAGCGTGGCGCCCGTGGCAATGGCGGTCGCGACGACCTGGTCCAGCCCGGCGGGATCGGCGTAGAAGACGGCCAGGCGCCCCATGTTGTGGACGATGCCGGCGGTGAAGGCACTGGGGACATCGACGCGGCGACCCTTGCCCGCGATTTCGGCAGCCTTGAAGGCGACGGCGATAGAGTGTTCCCAGAAGGTATCGATGCGGAAGAGCGCGTTGAGGGCATCGGGGGCGTAGGCGCCGGCGATGGCACCGCTGATGGCCATGTTGCGCGCCTGGACGAAGCCAATCGTGACGAGCGCTTCCTGGACGGAGGTGATTTCGCGGGCGCGGCGATAGGCGGCGGAATTAACCACCCGAAGGAGGCGGCCGCTGAGACCCGGGTCCGAGGAGACGACGAGCGCGAGGTCGGACGCGGAGGATTTCGGGTTTTGTGCGACTTCCATGACGCGCAGGGCGACGGCGGGAAGGGGTGGGAGCGCATCAACCGCGGCGAGCAGATCGACCGGGCGAGTGGGTTGTCCCTGGGTGTTATTCGCGACCATCACCATTTCTCCGAGGCACGTTGAGCCGGTTCCAAGTGTCCCGCGAATGGGAGGGCGGTTGGATAGGGAATGCCCCGAGTTCGGTATCTGTTTGAACCCTTAGAGGGTGGGCGGGTCAGCACGGTTGAGTATCGCTCGCCCTGGGTGCGTGTGGGGTCCTTCCGGGTGCAATCGGGTTGTGGCGCGGACACGCCCTTGCTGACGCGCGGGCCTAAGTTGGTGTGTGGTGGTGGCGGCGCGTGGGCGGTGCTCAGGGCCGCTATCCCTCACCCGAGACGGGAGCGGGGTGTGGTTGGGCGACGGGTTGTGG
>CALFYR010000601.1 GCA_937954195.1 uncultured Dehalococcoidia bacterium | reverse complement strand
GGAGAACCACCCGAACATCACGTTCATCACGAAGAAGATCGAGCAGAAGGGCCGGCAGGATTACCGCATCGTCGGTGACCTGACCATCCGCGGGGTCACGAAGGAAGTGGCGCTTGAAGGCGAAGTGAACGGCCCGGCGAAGGACCCCTGGGGGAACCAACGCCTTGGCCTCAGTGCCAGCGGCAAGGTGAACCGCAAGGAGTTCGGCCTGAACTGGAACGTCGCCCTCGAAGCCGGCGGCCTCCTCGTCAGCGACGACGTGAAGCTCAATATCGAAGCGGAGCTCGTACAGGCGGCCTAACCGGTAAGCCGGGCCGTCCTCCGTCCTGGACGGCCCCCTTCCCACAGCGCCCGGTCATCCCGGTACCTCTCCAACCGGGTGGCCGGGCGCGTTCGTCGGGCAACGGAGGTTGCCGGCTCCCCTACAATCCTCCAATGGCCCGGATCGCCCTGTTCGACCCCTGCTACATGAACACCCTCCGCCCCGGAGATGCCGCCAACGCCGTCCACGTCCTCGAAGCGCTGGGCGATGAGGTCACGCTGCTCGATGGCCGCTGCTGTGGCCAGCCCGCTTTTAACAGCGGCTTCCGGAACGAAGCGCGCTCGGTTGGGCGTGAAGCGCTGAAGGCCGGGCGCCCCTTCGAAGCCGTGGTGGTCACGTCGGGCTCCTGCACGAGCATGGTCCGCCACTACCTGCCGATGCTGTACGACGGCCCCCGGCGGCTGGCCGCGGGCCAGATCGCCGAGCGCTTCGTCGATTTCCCAACCTATGTGGGAACGCACCCGAAACTCGATTCCGTGATCTTTCAGCTCGAAGGAACCGTCGCGGTGCACGATGCGTGTCACACGCGGCGCGAGCTTGGCAGCTCGCACCACGTGCTGGCCTTGCTGGAGCGGGTTGAGGGGCTTGAGGTTCGCCGGCTCGCGCACGAAGAGGAATGCTGCGGCTTCGGCGGCTCGTTCTCCGTGAAACTCCCGGAAGTCTCGGTGGCGATGATGACGTCGAAACTGGACGACGTGGCGCTTTCTGGCGCGCGTGTTATCACCTCGGCCGATTACTCCTGCCTTGCCCACCTGCAGGCTGGCGCGGACGGCATCGGCCTTCAGATGGAGGGTTGGTCGCTACCGGAAGTCCTGGCGAGGGCGCTCGAATGAGCCACTACCGTGAACGGGCCGCGAAAGAGATCCGTGAGGAGCGGCCTTCGGCGACCGTGACGCCCATCATGCGCAAGCTCGTGGCCGATTCGCGGAACATGCTCGCCCGCGGTCCCCAGGATGCGCGCGAACGGGCTTCCGCCGCTCGCGCGTACGCGGTGGACCACCTTGAAGAACTCCACGCGCAGCTCAAGGCGAACTTCGAACGGCGGGGGATCGGCTATCACCGCGCCTCAACAGCGGAAGAGGCGGTCGCCACCATGACGCGCCTCCTCGGCGATGCGAAGCGGGTGGCCAAGTCCAAGTCCATGGTGGGCGAGGAAATCGGCCTGACGCACGCCCTTCGCGCGGCCGGGATGGACATCCTCGAGACCGACATCGGCGAGTACATCGTCGATATCGAAGGGCGCGGTCCGAGCCACATCACCGCCCCGGCCCTCCACCTCAACCGCACGCGCATCCGCGAACTGCTCGCTCGCACCGGCGCCGACCTGCCCGACGACGACCCAACGCGGCTCTCGCAGTACGTCCGTGACGTCGTCGGCGAGTTCTTCCGGGACTGCGACGCAGGAATCACGGGGGCGAACGCCGTCATCGCCAGCAGCGGGCGTGTTGTCGCCGTCGAAAACGAGGGCAACGTCTCCCTCGGTGTTAGCCACCCGAAGCTGCATATCATCATCACGGGCATCGAAAAGGTCGTGGCCGATGAGGCTGCGGCGCTCGCCGTCCTGCAGGTGCTGGCGGCGAACGCGACCGCGCAGCCGCTCACGTCGTTCACGCACTTCCTGGGCGACCCCCTTCCGGGACAGGAGCGGCACGTGGTGTTTGTCGATCACGGGCGTTCACGCATCGCCGCCGATCCGCGCTACCGCGAGGTGCTGAAGTGCATCCGCTGCAGCGCGTGCATGAATGGGTGCCCGGTTTACCGCTCCGCCGGCGGGCTTTCGTACGGTTCGCCGTACATGGGCCCAATCGGGGCCGTGGTTTCGCCGCTCCTCTGGCGCGATGGCCGTTTCGCCGATCTGCCCTTCGCAAGCAGCCTCTGCGGCCGCTGCACGGAGTCGTGCCCCGTCGAAATTCCGCTGCACCGGATGCTCCTGGACCTCCGGGCCGATGCCGTGGCCCAACACCTCGTCGCCGACCGGAAGGAACGCCTCGCCTGGAAGGCATGGGCGCTCGCGTTTGGTGGCGCGACGCGGGCGCGGGCCGCATCGGCCTTCGCCCGTGTAGGGCTACGAGGCGCCGGCCGCGCCATCCGGCCGCCCGGACCGACGCGGGATGACCCGCGGCTCCTGCCTGAGCCAGGCAAACCGCACAACGAAGAGCTGCTGATAAAGGCGGCCGACCGCCGCGACGAGCTCCCGGTGATTGCCCCGGCGGAGATCCTGCCGGATTCGCTCCCCGGGCGGTTCGCGCATCGTGCGGGCCAGCTCGGCGTGGCCGTGGTGGAGGAACTCGAGCCCCGGGAGGGAGACCGAGTGGTCCACGCCACCGCCGCTATCGCGTCAACGGGCAGCGTGCTCCTCAGTGGTGATGCGGCGCTCAAGCGGCCGCTGCTCGCCGCTTCGCGGGTCGTCGTCCACGTCGACCCCGCGACGATTGTGGAGTACCCGGCGGGCCTGGCAAGCTACCTTGGCGACGGCGAATGCTTGCTGCTCACGGGCGCGAGCCGGACCGCCGACATCGAGAAGGTCATCGTGCGCGGCATCCACGGCGCGGCGGAAATGGTCGTGGTGCTCGCGCGGCCAACGTCATGACGCCCGTCGTACACGATTGACGAGGTTGTGGTCTTCCGCCCCTAACCTTTTCGCCCAATAACACCCCGCGCCGCCGCGGCGATGCGTTCCGGCGTGAGCTCGAAGTAGCCCAGGAGCTGGTCCCACTTGCCGCTGGTCCCGTATCGGTCCACGCCCACGAAGGCGATCGGAGTCGGCAGTTCGTCCGCGAGCACGCGGGCCACAGCGGTGCCCAGCCCTCCGTGGGTCTGGTGCTCCTCGGCGGTCACGATGGCGCCGGTATCGCGCGCCGCGGCCAGCACCGCCTCGCGGTCGATGGGCTTGATCGTGGCCATATCGAGCACGCGCGCCGAAACGCCCTCGCCCGCCAGCAAGTCCGCCGCCTTCAGCGAAATGCCAACCATGATCCCGCATGCGATCAAGGTCACGTCGTCGCCTGCACGCAGCATGCTCGCCTTGCCCAGTTCGAACCGGTAGTCGGGCGTGTACACGCCTTCAACCTTCGGCCGCCCGGTGCGCACGTAGGCGGGCCGGGTCGTTTTACCCACCGCCACGATCGCCTGCTTCGCGGATTCGAAATCGGCAGGCACTACGACGTCGAACGGGATGAGTGAGGTCGCCAGCGCGAGGTCTTCGATCGCCTGCGCGCTCATGCCGTCTTCGCCGACGGTGACTCCGCCATGGCTGGCGACGCACTTCACGTTCAGCCCGCCCTTCGGCTGGGCCACCGACGTCCGCAGCTGGTCGAAGCACCTGCCCGGGAGGAACGAGGCAAAGCTCGCGATGAACGCGGTTTTGCCCGTCGCCGCGAACCCGGCGCCGATACCCACCATGTTCTGCTCAGCCACACCGACCGACATCCAGCGATCGGGGAACTTCGCGCCGAACTGGTACCCCATCGTCGAAGCGCTCAGGTCGGCGTCGATCGCCACGATATCCACGCCCGATTCAACGAGTTCGGTCAATGCGACGGGGTAAGCCTCGCGGGTTGCCGCCGAAACTGGTGCAGTGCTCGTCATTTCAGCCCCCCGGCGATCTCCGCGAGCGCCTGTTCGAGTTGTTCGGCGGTCGGCGCCTTCCCGTGGAAGCCGGGGTTGTTCTCCATGAACGAGACGCCTTTGCCCTTCACGGTGGTCGCCACGACGACGCGGGGCCGTTCATCGGGCTTTTCGGCTTCGCCCAGGGCCTGGTCCACTGCCGCCATGTCGTGACCATCGCACTCGATCACCTTCCAGCCGAAGCCCGCCCACATCT
>CALFYR010000600.1 GCA_937954195.1 uncultured Dehalococcoidia bacterium | reverse complement strand
GTTCCGTGTGGAAATCGCCATCCACCAGCTCCCCGGCGTGTGCCTCGCGGAGCGGTTTGAGGGCGAAAGTTCGGAAAAAAGAGGAAGTGGCTCCCCGACCTGGATTCGAACCAGGAACACCGCGGTTAACAGCCGCGTGCTCTACCGTTGAGCTATCGGGGATCAGGTTCAACGTTACCGCCGCAGTGCCGCATAAGGCAACTTTCGCAGCCCCCGAAACACCCCGGCGAAACCCCCGCATTTCCGGTAGGCTTCCGACCCAGCAATGCCACCCGAATCGCCCGCCGACCGCATCTTCCTTGGTGGCCCCATCCTGACCATGGAGCCTGAGCCCGAACGCGTGGAAGCCGTTGCCGTGCGCGACGGCCGAATTGCCGCTGCCGGTTCGAAGGACGAGGTATTGGTACTTCGTGGGTCCGCGACCGAAGTCACCGCGCTGGGAGAGCGAGCACTGCTGCCGGCATTCATCGATGGTCACGGCCACCTGGCCAAGGTTGCCTCGAACATCGGGTCCGTGAACCTCGCCGCGCCTCCCGTCGGGCCGGTCGAATCCCTCGAAGACCTGGTGGCCGCTGTACGTTCGGCCGCCGATCGTCCCGAAGCGCTCGTCGGCGGTTGGGTCATCGGCCGAGGTTACGATCCGGCCTTCCTGCGCGAAGGGCGCCACCCCACACGCGACGACCTCGACCGCGCCTCGCCAGACCTCCCGGTGTACATCGGACACGTTTCCGGTCACCTCGCGGTCGCGAACAGCCCCGCCCTCAAGCTGGCAGGGATTGATGCCACAACAGCCGACCCGCCCGGGGGAGTCCTCCGTCGACGGCCCAACTCCCGGGAGCCCGACGGTGTGCTGGAGGAGTCGGCGATGGGCTTCTTCACCCGCGGCCTTCTGCCCGCGCCATCGCCCGAGATCGAGATCGCCCGGCTCCAGGAGGCGCAGCGAATCTATGCCGCCGCAGGCATAGCCACGGCGCAGGAAGGCGCCATGTTCCCCGCCGAACAACAACTGCTCGAACGCGCCGCCGAAGCGGGCGGGCTGTTTCTCGATGTTGTCGGGTACGCCTTCTGGGCCATGGCCGAGGCTTCGCTCTCCGGAAAGGACGTGGGGTCGTACCGGGGCCGGTTCAAGCTCGGCGGGATGAAACTGATGCTCGACGGCTCGCCACAGGGAAAGACGGCATGGTTGACCACTCCCTACCACGAACCCCCCGCCGGCTCACCCGCAGATTACTGCGGCTACCCGGCGATGACCGACCAGCAGGCAAACCGTCTCGTGGCCCTGGCCAACGAACGCGGATGGCAGGTGATAGCTCACTGCAACGGCGACGCCGCCGCCGACCAGTACCTCGCGGCCATCCGCAGTGCGCCACCGGGCGGCCCGGGCCGTCCCGTCATGATCCACGCCCAGACCGTTCGAGATGACCAGCTCGACCAGATGGCCGAACTCGGCGTCCTCCCGTCGTTCTTCGCATCCCACGTGTACTACTGGGGCGACTACCACCGCGATTCGGTCCTCGGGCCCGCCCGCGCTGCCCGGATCAGCCCGCTCCGCTCGGCGCGGGAGCGCGGTATTCGCTTCAACCTCCACAACGACTCGCCGGTGGTGCCTCCCGATATCCTGCGGCTGGTCCGCTCCGCCGTGGAGCGCCGCACGCGCTCAGGCGCCGTCCTGGGCGAAGTCCAGCGAATCGACGTCGGCGCGGCTCTCCGTGCTGTAACGATCGATGCCGCCTTCGCTCACTTCGAAGAGGATACGAAAGGCTCCATCGCGCCAGGCAAGCTCGCCGACCTCGTGATGCTTGACCAGGACCCGACTACGGTCCCGGCATCCCAACTGGAATCGATCACGGTCCTTGAGACCATCAAGGAGGGCGCGACCGCGTTCTCCGCGGAGCGTTGACGCGAACCGCTGCCGCCGCGCACGATCCTTCCATGGCTCTCTACGAATACCTCTGCTCCTCTTGCGGCACGCGAACGGAAAAGCGCATGCCGATGACCGATGTCGTCCAGCTCATTCCCTGTTCGAAGTGCGGCAAGCAAGCCCAGAAAGTCCTCGGAGGCTTCGCACTGGTCGGCATTTCTGATGCCTCCGTCGGTGATGGGCCCGCCCCGTGGGAAGACGGAGGCGACGATGGCGACGGCGGCCACGA
>CALFYR010000599.1 GCA_937954195.1 uncultured Dehalococcoidia bacterium | reverse complement strand
CGCCCGCCGCTCGATTGGGACGCCATGCGAGCCTGGGCCGAAACGGTCATACCGGCCTTCGCCTGACCGCACTGTCCCCCATCCCCACCCGCCGCTACCATCGTCTTGTGACTCAGCGAACACGAATCGCGCTGCTTGGTTCCACGGGCTCGATTGGTACGCAGGCGCTGGATGTCATCCGCCGCTTCCCCGAGCGCTTCGAGGTGACAGCACTCTCGGCCGGCCGCAACGCAGCACTGCTCGCCGAACAGGTCGCAGCCGTTCGGCCCGCTTTCGTGGCCAGCGAACTCCACACGCCGGAGCTTGAATCCGCCGTCGAATCCGCGTCTGCGAAGTGGCTCCCGACCGACGAGATGCCCACCGCCGACCAGGTCGATCTCGTCCTCGTCGCTACCGCCGGCGCCGCGGGCCTTATGCCCACGTTGAACGCCATCCGGTGCGGGAAGCCGGTGGCCATCGCGAACAAGGAAGTCCTCGTCATGGCCGGCCACATCGTCCGGCGGGCCATGAACGAGCATCGTGGCGACCTCCGCCCCGTAGATAGCGAACACTCCGCGATATGGCAGTGCCTCTGGGGCGAAGAGCACCGCGCCATCCGCCGCATCCTCCTCACGGCAAGCGGCGGCGCTTTCCGCGACCTCGACCGCAACCAGCTCGCCGCGGTGACCGCTAAACAGGCACTTAACCACCCGACATGGAAGATGGGAAAGAAGATCACCGTTGATTCGGCGACACTCATGAACAAGGGCATGGAGACCATCGAGGCCATGTGGCTTTTCGATGTGCCCATGGAGAAGGTCGAGGTCGTATTGCATCGCGAATCCATCGTCCACTCGCTCGTCGAATTCAGCGATGGCAGTGTGAAGGCCCAACTGGGAGTGCCCGATATGCGCCTCCCGATCCAGTTGGCCCTTTCTTATCCGGACCGCATGCCCGAACCCCCGATGCCGCTGCTGGACCTGGCGCACTACGGCGCGCTCCACTTCGGCACACCTGACTTCGACCGGTTCCCCTGCCTGAAGCTCGCGATGGAAGCCGGGCGACTGGGCGGCACCTACCCCGCCGCCATGGCCGCGGCCGATGAAGTCGCCGTCGACCGGTTCCTCAACAACGAGATCGGCTTCCTCGATATTCCTCGGATCATCGAAACGGTCATGGAGAACCACGCCCCGACAGCCGATCCTGATCTTGATACGATCCTTGCAGCGGATGCGCGGGCACGCGCCGAAGCAGCAGCCATCCCGGCAGGTGTCACCGCATGATCTTCCTCGCCTTCGACCCCACGCAGATACTGGTTGCCGCCGGGTCGTTCCTTGGCCTCTTGCTCATCCTGGTGCTCATTCACGAATTCGGGCACTTCCTCGCCGCGAAGGCGTTCGGTATCAAAGTGCTCGAATTCGGTGTTGGCTTCCCGCCGCGCGCCAAGACGCTCTTCACCAAGGGCGATACGGAATACACCGTCAACTGGCTGCCTATCGGTGGTTTCGTCCGACTCCTGGGCGAAGAAGATCCCAGCGACCCGCGCTCCCTCGCAGCTGCACCACGCTGGCAACGCCTGACCGTGATGGGCGCAGGCGTCGCGATGAACGCCATGCTCGCCGTCCTTCTGATGGCTGTCGGGTTCATGATTCCGCGCGAACGTGCGCTCACGCTCGCCCAAATCGTCGATGTCGCTCCAGGTTCGCCGGCCTCCACCGCGCTCATCGAGGGCCAAATGCGCGATGACACCCCGGTGCAGCAAGGCCTCCAGCCCGGCGACATCGTCGTCGAGGTCGAAGGACGAGAGATCCAGAACACGGGTGAGCTGGTGATTGCCAACCGCCTCAATCTTGGCGAGACCCAGGAATGGATCATCAACCGCGGCGGCTCAACCCTGACCGCTCACGTCTACGCTCGCTGGGACCCACCCGCGGGCGAAGGTCCAACCGGCATCCGCATCGCCGCGCCTTCCACCTGTTCGCTCGACGCCGAAGGCAACCCGGTCAACTGCCAGCTGCTTTACCCGTTCACGGAGAACGTGAGCTACCCGCCATGGGAGGCCCTTCCCAAGGGTGTGACCGCACTTGTCGAAACCATGCAGCTCACGGTCAACGAGCTGCGCGTGCGCTTTAGCGGCACTTCCGGCGCGTCAGTCGCCGGTGAAGACCAGCCAGCCTTCACCGGCCCCGTCGGAATTGCCGATACAACCGGCGACCTGATTTCGGAGCAGGGTTGGCGGCCGCTCATCGAATTCGCGGCCCTGCTGAGCCTGAACCTCGCGATCTTCAACGCGCTCCCCATCCCGATGCTGGACGGCGGGCGCATGGTGTTCGTGGTCATCGAGATCCTCCGCGGCGGGCGGCGTATTTCGCCGGAAAAGGAGAGCCTGGTCCACCTGACTGGCTTCGCCCTGATGATGGTTGGCGTGCTCGTCGTTACCTACTTCGATATCGCCCGGCTGATAACCTAGCGGCACGTGTTCACGCTCATCTTCGTCAGCCTCTTCCTGGTCGCGTGGCTTATCTTGGCGTTCGTTCCGTGGTTGGCCGTCTCCGTGTTCACGCGCGGGAACGCCGGACTGGCAAATCTGCCGCTTTGCCTGTTCACTGGGGTAGTTGCGGCCCTCGCCGTACCGACGCTCGGGCTCGAGGATATGCGCGGCGTCTGGCTCAGTATGGCCGCGGCGTTCATCGCGCCGGCGCTTCTCATGGCGGCCCGCCGCATGAGCATCGAACCCGTCCGCAGGCCACTCCCCGGGGAAGGTGAGACGAAATGACGCGCCCCCTCGCGCTCTCCACCATGTTCGCGCAGCAGGAGCGTTTCGCCGATGGCGCGACGTTCGCGCGTTTCGTCGAGTCCATGGGCTACGACGCCATCGAAATCAGCCACTCCACGCCCATGGAAAAGATAGAGGGCATCCTCTCGTACGGATTTCCCATCACATCGTTCCACCAGCCAGCCCCCTGGGTGCGCCATTCCAATGGACGGGGAAATTCCCACGTCAACCTCGCCTCGCTCGATGAGGACGAACGGAAAGCGGCCGTCGACTATGCGGGTCTGAGCATCGAGTGGGCCGCCCGGGTTGGCGCGAAGAAGCTGGTGGTCCATCTGGGGCAGGTGAGCGACGTGCCCGAGCAGTTCGAGGAAGAACTGGAGATGCGGCGGATGTTCGATAGCGGCCGGGCCGAAGACGAACGCTTCCCGGAGCTCCGCGAGCAGGCCATTGCGCGCCGCCGGCTATCGGCGGAACCGCACCTGGAATCCGCCCGCCGGTCGTTGCTCGAACTCGTGCGCCTCGCCGAGCCGCACGGCGTCGCGATTGGTCTCGAAAACCGCTACCACTATCACGAAATTCCGCACCCCGACGAATACGAACCGTTGCTCGATGGGCTCGTTCCGGAGCAGGCCGGCTACTGGCACGACACCGGCCACGCCGAAGTGTTGCACCGGCTGGGATTCCTCGATCGGCACGTTTGGCTCAACCGCTGGAGCGAGCGCTGCATCGGCGCGCACCTCCATGACATCTCGGGCATCGGCGACCACCGGTCGCCCGGCGACGGCGATACCGACTGGACCTACATCGTTGAAGGCGTCGGCCACCTGCCCGGGTTCACTCTCGAGATCAACCAGCACCAACCGGATGAGCGCGTCTCCGGTGCGATCACGTTCCTCGAAGGGATCGGCCTGCGCTAGAACTCCAGGTCGAGGCTGAGGTCCAGAGCCCGGGCGCTGTGGGTAAGCGCACCTACCGAAATCGCATCCACCCCTGTTTCGGCAATCTCTCTGACCGTCGCCAGGCTGACGCCCCCGCTGGCCTCCAGCTTCGCGCGACCCCCGCATCGACGTACGGCGTCGGCCATCTGCTCGGGAGTCATGTTGTCCAGGAGTATCCACTCGGGGGCGGCTTCCAGCGCGGCTTCCAGGTCGTCCAGCGAGTCGATCTCCACCTCGACCGCGATGCCTGGCGTCCGTTCACGAATACCGCGGACGCCTTCAGCGAGGCTCAGTTCTGCCCGCGCCAATGCTTCCCGGTGGTTGTCCTTGATCATCGCCATCACGGCAAGGTCGCGCCGGTGATTCGTCCCGCCTCCGCACCGGACCGCGTACTTTTCGAAATCGCGCAATCCCGGTGTCGTCTTCCGCGTGTCCAGGATAACGGCGTTTGTTCCCGCGACCGCTTCGACGAACCTGCGCGTGAGTGTCGCCGTCCCCGAAAGCCGCTGGAGGAAGTTCAGCGCAACCCGCTCGGCCTGCAGGAGCCCCCGTACCGGGCCCGTGACCTCGGCCAGTATCGCGCCTTTCACGAACGGGTCTCCGTCCGCGGCGAGCGCCTGCACCTTCGCGGTGGGGTTTACCAGCCGGAACGCCGCTTCGAACACCGGAAGGCCCGCGACGACGCCGTCCTCCTTCGCCAGCAGGCGCGCCCGTCCGACGAGCGATGGGGTCACCGTCGCCAGGGAGGTCGCATCTTCAAAGGCGCGGTCCTCCTCGAGCGCGGCCTGGACGGTCCGGCGAATCAGTTCCTGGTCCGGTGGTTCAATCGGCACGGGTGAACACCTGCTGCTTTCTCCATCGCTCGTCGCTCTCGGGGAAGTCGGTTCGGAAATGTGCGCCGCGGCTCTCCGTCCGCCGGACGGCGGCTTCCAGCATGAGCTTCGCCAGCACCGTCATCCCGCGGCGTTCGCCGGTTTCCCGGTCCGAAACGGTATTCGTTCCACTCCACCCGTCGATGGCTTTCAGCGCGTCGGTCATGCCTTGCGCATCTCGGACGATCCCGGCGCCATCCCACATCACCGATTGCACCTCGGCGTGGCTCGGCGCCGACCCGCGCAGGACACCCATCGGGGTGGCGCCCGGCGTTGATGCTGCGGCCCCACCCTCTGCCGATTCGATGTGCTCGACCACCCGCTTCCCGAAGACGACCGTCTCCATGAGCGAATTGCTCGCGAGGCGGTTCGCGCCATGCACGCCGGTGCATGCGCACTCCCCGCAGGCATAAAGACCCGGGACGGTGGTGCGGCCATTCACGTCCGTCCGGATTCCGCCCATCAGGTAGTGCGCAGCCGGCGAAACCGGGATCGGGTCGGTCCGGATGTCGATGCCGAGCGCTGAGAGGTGGGTGGAAATGCCCGGGAACCGTGCCGCCAGGTCGATTGACTTGAGCCCGGTGCAGTCCAGGAACACGCTTTCGCTGCCTTCCCGCCGCATTTCCTCAACGATCGCCCGTGCCACGATGTCCCGTGGCGCGAGGTCCCGCAGGCCCTCGTGATAACGAGACATAAATGCTTCCCCATTCCCGTTGCGCAGGATCGCCCCCTCCCCCCGCACCGCCTCGGAGATGAGGAACGGTGGAGCGCCTTTCACGCGCAGTGCCGTCGGATGGAACTGGTAGAACTCCAGGTCCGCGACTTCCGCACCCGCTTCGAAAGCCAGCGCGATGCCGTCTCCGGTCGCAACGTCCGGGTTTGTTGTGTGGGAAAAGAGCTGGCCGGCGCCACCGGTGGCGATCACGACGGTGGAGGCCGTGTACTCCTCCAGTTCCCCATTCGCCAGGTGCAGACCCTCGACCCCGCGGACGGCCCCGTTCTCGAGCAGGAGCCGCGTGGCGAACGTGTAGTCGAGCACCGTAATCAGGGGGTCGGTCGCCGCGGCTGTGAGGGCATCTTCAATCTCCGCGCCAGTTCGGTCGCCGCCGGCATGGAGCACCCGCGAATGGCTATGCGCGGCTTCCCGCCCGAGCGCCACCTCACCACCGAGGGAGTCGAAAGAGACGCCGTAGTCCACAAGGTCCTTGATCCGGGCGGGTGCCTCGTAGCAGAGAATCCGCGCGGCGGCTTCATCGACGAGGCCCGCGCCGGCACCGATGGTGTCGGTCAAGTGCTGCGACGGCGAATCCAGCGGCCCCACCGCCGCCGCGATGCCACCCTGCGCCCAGCGGGTGTTGCAGTCATCGATGCTCCCCTTGGTGAGGACGAGCACCGGCCCCAGGCGGCGCGCTTCCAGCGCCACGAACAGCCCCGAAATGCCGCTGCCGATGACAATGGTTCGGAAGTCCGTGCGCGGCAGCGTGGCGTTTTCAGTTGGCATGGGGACTTAGTGTAGATCGTACACGAACTCCCCGGCGATCTGCGTTTGTCGTACCCGCTGGATACAATAGGCTCGGCTTCGCGCCCCACGAACTTCCGGAGCAGTCCTTTGGCAATTATCCCCATCCGCCGAGCTGGCGACCCTGTACTGCGCGAAAAAGCCCGGCGCGTGCGGACCATCGACAAGTCCATCCACAAACTCATCGACGACATGTGGGAGACGATGTACGACGCGCCCGGCGTGGGTCTCGCGGCCCCACAGATCGGCATCTCGCTCCGCGTCATCGTTATCGACGTCGGGGATAAGGAACCCATTGCGCTGTTGAACCCGGAAATCGTGAAGCGCTCCGGCGAACGCCTCTGCGATGAAGGGTGCCTTAGCGTCCCCGGGTATCGCGGCGAAATCACCCGCTCGGTGAAGGTCACCGCCCAGGGGCTCGATCCCTACACCGGCAAGGAAGTGCGTATCAAGGCCGAGGACGACCTGCTGGCTGAGGCGCTCGAACACGAAATCGACCACATCAACGGCATCCTCTACATCGACTATCTCCCCAGCCCGGACGCTCTCATCGCCCTGAGCGATGCGCCCGAGGTCCGGGGTTAGGGAGGGAGAACCCATGTTCATCGAATCGGTTACTGGCCGCGAAATCCTCGACTCCCGCGGAAATCCCACGGTGGAAGTCACCGTCGTGCTCGACGACGGCGCCGCCGGGACTGCCGCGGTGCCATCAGGGGCATCGACCGGAGCCTACGAGGCGGTCGAGCTGCGGGATGGCGGCCGGCGCTATGGCGGCAAGGGTGTCCAGAAAGCCGTGAAGAACGTCAACACCGAGATTGCCAAGGCCCTGGAAGGCTTCCCCGCCACGGAGCAGCGCCTCATCGACCGCCTGATGTGCGAGCTTGATGGCACGCCAAACAAGTCACGCCTCGGCGCGAACGCCATTCTTGGCGTCTCGCTTGCCGTGGCCCGCGCCGCCGCCGACTCTTACGGGGTCCCGCTCTACCGCTACCTTGGCGGCCCATCGGCCCACCGGCTGCCCGTGCCCATGTTCAACATCCTGAACGGCGGCAAGCATGCACCCGATTCGACCGACTTCCAGGAGTTCATGGTCATGCCGGTTGGTGCGCCGTCCTTCAGCGAGGGCTTGCGCGCGGGCGTCGAGGTCTACCACGCGCTCCACGCGGTCCTGCACGATCGCGGCGCCATCACCTCAGTTGGTGATGAAGGCGGTTTCGCGCCTTCGCTTCCCGGCAACGAAGAAGCGGTACAGGTCATCCTCGAAGCGATCGAGCGCGCGGGCTACAAGGCTGGCTCTGATGTCGTCATCGCCCTCGACCCCGCTTCGACTGAACTCTACAAGGGCGGCAAATACGCCCTCGCCAAGGAAAAGCGAGTCCTCACTTCGAAGCAGATGATCGACCACTGGAGCTCGTGGGTGGACAAGTACCCCATCCGCTCCATCGAAGACGGGCTCGCCGAAGATGACTGGGAAGGCTGGTCGTCCCTGGTCGCGAAGCTCGGCGAGAAGTGCCAGCTTGTCGGTGATGACCTGCTGGTCACGAACCCCGAGCGCGTGCGTCGCGGCATCCGCGAAAAGGCCGCGAATAGCGTGCTCGTGAAGCTCAACCAGATTGGCACCCTGAGCGAGACCCTCGAGACCGTTGAAGCCGCCCACCGGGCCGGCTGGACAGCGGTCATCAGCCATCGCTCCGGCGAGACGGAAGATACCTTCATCGCCGACCTGGTCGTCGCCACCGGCGCGGGCCAGATTAAGACCGGAGCTCCAGCACGCAGCGAACGCACCGCGAAGTACAACCGCCTGCTCGCTATCGAAGCTGAGCTCGGGCCGGGCGCAAGCTACGCCGGCTGGGATTGCATCCGCCAGCTCGGGCCCGCCCCCGTGCGCGAGCAGCCCGCGCGCCGTGCCCGTTCCGAACGCCGCCCGCCGCGGGCAAGGCACTAACGCGCCGTGCACCACGATCTTCGCGCCATCCTTGATCGCTTCATCTACGAGCACGCGGGCGTTCGGCACCTGCTCCTTGCCGCGCCGCCGGAAGCCGATGCCCGGACCCTCGAAGGCACCGGGTGGACCACGGTCCAACTCGTTGGGCATTTCGCCCACGCGCAGGAGTCTTATGCCGGGTTGGTCGCGCGCTGGCTCGCCGGCGAGGACATCCCGGCCGCGGGTTACCACCCGGACCAGGACAACGCCACCGTCATCCCCGAGCTCGCCTCAGCCACGCGGGAAGACGTGCTGGAGAGATATGCGGCCTCCCTGCGCGCGCTCTTCCACATCCTCGGTCAGGTCAGCGATGATCGCTTCGAAGGCGCGTTCGGAACTACCCCGGCCCGCCAGGTGCTTGCCGCCTGGAGTCAGCACCAGCTCACCCACATCTTCCCGTTCGTCGCCGTACTCCCGGAAACCCGCTATGACCCCGTCATCGTGAACTGGCTGGCGCGGGCTGCTGTGCCGAACGAAGACGTTCTCGCCCAACAGAAGGCGTACATCGCCGATGTCCGGGAGTACTATGCCCGTCTTGCCGCAGAGGAGGGCTCCGACGATGACTGACCCGACCGTTGCCAAAGTCCTGGACGAACTCGCCATGCACCGCGAGCGGTTCGAGGCGTTCTGCCGGCAGCTCTCGAACGACGAACTTGATCGCGCGGTGCCGCAAAGCACCTGGCTTGTCCGCGACTTCATCACGCACCTGGCAACGATCGATGTTCCGGTCGCCGAGATGTTCCGCTCGATGCACGCCGGCGAAGACCCGGGCCTCCGCAACGCCGACGGTGGCAAGTGGGACGTCGATGACTGGAACGAGCGGCAGGTACAGGCGCGCCGAAAGTGGGATATCGACCAGATCTTCGCCGAGGCAGCCGAGACGCGCGCCGAGTTGACGAAGCATCTCGCGGCCCTCACCACGGAAGACATCGCGAAGCCACTGAAGTTCGGCGGCGATTCCAAGCGGCCCCCGGCCGAAGTCGTCCTCGGCCAGTACCTCCAGGGCTGGTGTAAGCACGACCCCATGCATGCCCTCGACATGTCCAGGGCCATCCCCGACCGCATCACGCCCGCCATCCAGGAGTGGTTCAACGACCCGGTCGTT
>CALFYR010000598.1 GCA_937954195.1 uncultured Dehalococcoidia bacterium | reverse complement strand
TCCCGGGGCAACATAAGGTAGACCCGTTTCGTCAAATATGGAACCCCCCGCCGTCCTTGTCGCTCACGCAACCGCCGGTACGATGATCTGGTGAGGCTCTCCCGAGTAGTGCTCGTTCTCGGTTCTCTTGGCGTGCTGGCCGTGCCCGGCGTCGCTTTTGCGCAGCCATCTGTTCCAGCCACTTTCTACGGCTCGGTCACGGTTGATGGCGAACCGGCCCCGACCGGCAGCGACGTTCGTGGGTTCGTTGGCGAGCTCGATTGCACGCAATCCGCTCCCGGAGAGCGGCCCGCTATCCGGGAGGGCGAGGCGACCGCATACGTCATCGCCGTCGTCCACGAATCGCAGCGTCCGGGCTGCGGGCGCCCCGGAGCGACCGTCACCTTCACCATCGATGGCGAACCGGCCGAACAGGCGGCGGAGTGGCAGGCAGGCCCCGTGCGCGTGGACCTGAGCATTGGGCCGGGCGACCCCATCCCCCTGCCCACCGCAACCGCGACCGTTCCCGGGCCAGCCGCGACGTCAACCAGTCTTCCGTCCGAGCCGTCGCCGCTGCCGGGGACTCCCCCGACGGATGACGTGACATTCCCGGGCACAACGCCCGATCCATCGAACGAGGAGACGCCCGGCGATGATGGCATCGTCTCGGCGGCCGGCGCCGATGGAGAAGATTCAGGCGGCTCGTCGCTCTTTCCCGTGGTGGCTGCCGTACTGGGCGTGATCGCCGTTGCCGGGGCGGTTGCCGGGTTCATGCTCTCTCGAAAACGCGCCGCGCCGGTGTAAGAAACGTAAACGTCAGTGGTCTAACGGTCGTATATCATCGAAAGGAACGAGCGCGCGGGCGCCCTTCTCACTCCAATGAAAGTCCTGCCCTACCTCGCCATCTTCACGTTTGTGGCCGGCCTCAGCCTGTTGGTCGTCGGCTACGCGTTCCAATCGGATGAGCCGCCCGCGGCAGAACCACCGCCTCCGAGCTTTGACCTTCGCTCGACCCCGACGAGCAGTCCCACCTCGAGCCCGACGAGCGTCCCAACCGACGTGCCCACGGCAACGCCCACGCCTCTGCCGTTCGATGGCGCGGTCGGTCGCATGGTCTCCGAAGAACTCGGAATCAACCACGCAATCGAGGACATCGGGATTTTGCCGAACAACCAGCTCGATACGCCGAAGGACGGCGTCAATAACGTCGGCTGGTACTACATCTACGACAAGCCCGGTTGGGGCGACAACGCCGTCTTTGCCGCTCATGTGAACTACAACTTCAAGAAGGGCCCGTTCGCGAACCTTGAGGACGCCCAGCCCGGTAACCGCATCACCATCCAGATGGTCGATGGCCCGTCCTACGTGTACGAAGTCTTCTACTTCAAGCGCTACGACGTGAATTCCATCCCGATGGGCGACCTCATCGATGGGAACCTGGACGGCGTCCCGAAGCCTGCCGACGAGGAGTGGATCACGCTCATCACCTGCGGCGGCCGGTTCCAGGCGACTCAGCCAAACGGGCTCGGTCATTACCTGGACCGCGATGTGGTCGTCGCCCGCCTTGTGGAGACGCTGCCTTAACGATCCGTTTCCGAACCGGCCGCCCGCGCTATTTCGTTCGCCAGCGCTGCGCTACGTTCATTCGAAGCCAATCTGATACTCACCTTCGGAGCCATGGGTTTGAAGCTCGCTCGTCTCGCCTCGCTTTCCGTATTCGCCCTCGGGGCGGTACTCCTGGTTGTTGGAATCGCCTGTAGCGGCGGCAATGCGGAGGAAGACGAGCCAACACCCACGGCCGCCGCGACGAACACGAGCGCGCCCGCTTCGGCGACTGCGACGGCCACCTTCACTCCGCCGCCGAGCCCCACGCCAAGCCCAACGCCATTCGATGGCTCGGTGGCGCGAATCAAGATCCCCCGCTTCAACGTCGATGCCCCCATCGAGCAGCTCGGACTGGACTCCCAGGGTCGGCTCGATACGCCGAAGGACGAGAACAACGGCGTCGCCTGGTATCCCGAATACGCCAAGCCCGGCTGGCTGGGGAATTCCATCTTCTCGGCCCACGTGTACTACCACAGCATCCCGGCGCCGTTTAAGGACCTCGCGAAGAGCGTCGAGGGCGACGAGATCGTCGTTCAGATGGAAGACGGCACCGAATACCGCTACGAGGTCATCTCGAACGAGCGATACCACCGCGACACCATCCCCATGGGCGACATCATTTGGCCGCAGCAGAAGGCTGACTACGACGAGTGGATCACGCTCATCACCTGCGGCGGCGAACTCGATTCGACCGGCCAGAACTACGTCTCCCGGGATGTCATCGTAGCCAAGCGCATGTTCGACTAGATTGATCCTCATCGCCGGCGCCGATACCGGCCCCGATCCCGGCATGGCGCCCGGTTCGTGCCCCGGCTTTCTCCCGTTCTCCCGTTCTCCCTTCGTCCCGCTGTGCTCCTTACCTCCCGCCTCCCTTTCAGGGATTTCCCCCACAAGGGATCGGGCTTCTGCCCATTAAGTGTCTTGACAGCCCTCCATAACCTACCGGCAGGTTCTCGCATCTCTCGCGAGCGAGCTGGAGGTTTCTCATGCGAAAACGATTCGTGCTTGCGGCGCTCACCCTGCTTACAGTCACGAGCATCGGTTTCACCGTCCTCTCAGGCCGCGACGCCACCGCCGCGCCGCTGCTTCAGGGTTGGAACAACGTCTCCTACCTTGGGACCTCCAAGCCGCCGTCAGAGGCGCTGTCGCAAATCACCGGCCAGTACTCGGCCGTGTACAAGTGGGATGCGGCCACCCAGACCTACCAGCTCTACGCGCCGGGCGTGCCGGGCTTCGTCAACACGCTCACGCAGATCAACCCCGGCGATGCCATCTGGGTGAACTTCACCCAGGCCACCGGCGAACTGAACACGGGCACCGTCGGGCAGGGCGGTTCGAACAGCAGCGGCAGCGGCAAGCTCAGCATTGCGGCCAGCACCTTCGTCCCGATGAACGACCTCGCCATCTACGAGAAGAGCTTCAACCAGCTCCATCCCGTCGGCACCGATGTCCCGTCACAGCGATACTTCGCGCCTGTCCAGCTTCCACACGGCGCGACCGTCACCACCATGACCGCGGCGTTCGAAGGCTCGGGCAACAACGTCCAGATCCGGCTCGACTACACGGCCATCACCAACGGCGATGGCGCCGCCGCTGTCTTCAAACTGGCGGAGGTGCTTTCGAGCGCCGGCAGTTCGCCCCAGACCGCCACCGCCTTCGCCCACACCGTTGATAACGGCGCGAACGTGTACTTCATCGTCGTCGACCTGCTGGCCGGCCCGAACTCGAAGCTGCGCGGCGTCTCCATCAGCTACACGTACTAGGGAGCGACCACATGACCGTCACGAGCCCATCCCGGCCGCGCACGGCCACCCTGCTCCGCTTCGCCGCGCTCGCCGCGGGCGTGCTCCTGGTGTTCGCGCTGGGGCGAGCCATGCCTGTGCAGGCTGATATCGGAACACCTACCGCTTTCACCGTGGCCCAGACACCTGCGTCGGGGAACGTGCAAGCGGGCTCAACAGTCACCCACGTCGTATCGATCACCGTCGACCACGACATGAGTTTCCTCGATGTTTTCGGTTCTCTCGGCGCGAACCTGACCATCAGTGGTCTCTCGCACGTCAGTTGCACCGGCGCGGGTACCAGCAACTTCTGGTGTGACGTGAATCAATTGGGCGGAAACGGCACCTTCGAGGTGACCGTCACATCGACTGTGCGAAACGTCGCTACCGGGACAGTGATCGACCTTCAGCCTGCCGACTTCGGTGCCCGCGACGGCAACGAAGTTGACGAAGCCAATCCAACAAGCGATCCGGAATCCCTCACTGTCCAGAACGAAAACATTGTTGTCACCACCACTCCCACCCCCACCACAGTCTTTGAAGGCGGTCTCATTCAGT
>CALFYR010000597.1 GCA_937954195.1 uncultured Dehalococcoidia bacterium | reverse complement strand
AGCCGCTCAACTGCTTCACCTTCGAATTCCACGGCTTCCGCGCCCTCGGCATCCGTACCAGCGATACCGGCGAGGATGGCTTCGAGCTCATGCTCGCGCCCGCCGTCGCCCAGCACGTCCTCGAAACGCTCTATGCCGCAGGCATCCGCCCGGCCGGCTTCGAAGCCCTCGAAGCAGCCCGCGTCGAAGCCGCCATCCCCGCCTACGCCTCCGACCTCGAACCGGGCCTGTCCCCTGCCGAGGCGGACCTGGATACCCTCCTCGGCATCCCCGGTGGGCCTGATGCCCGCATCCTAACCGGGCTCCTGCTGGATGCCCCCAACCCACTCCCGCCGGGTACGCCCGTAACTTTCGGCGGTGAACCCGCCGGAGAAATCCGGTCCTCGGTCGTTTCCCCGGGATTGAACGCGACAATCGCCCTTGGCATCATCGATACTCGCTACGCGTTCCCCGGCCGCGAACTCGATGCGGATGGTGTCCGGGCCACGGTCGTAGCAAAGCCGTTCTATCGAAAACGAGGTTAGAAACACATGGTCGACATGGCCGCTATCGCTGCATACAAGCCCCGCTGGGCCGGTGTGGTTGAACTCAACCTCGCGGACCAGTGGCGCGCCAAATGGGTCGATGAGCAGGAACTCCCCGCCAACGCCCCGGTCAACTACGCCTACGCAATGGTCTGCTTCGAAAACTTCGGCTACGCCTTCCGCCCCGAAGGCACCGAAAAGTGGGGCATGATCGAAGGCCCCACTGGCGACGCAAAGCCGGAAGCGTTCATCAAGGCGTTCGCGACGAAGAACGGCATCACACCTGCCCGCATCGACCTCGTCGGCTTCCTCGAATGCAAGGCCACCCGCCACAACAAGGACTACCAGGCGGGCGACCTCACCGTCCGCCCCCTCTACGTCGTCACCGCCAAGAAGGCCTCCAGCACTCCCCCGAAGGAAACCGGCTTCGAACGCCGCCGCTTCCCCCTCAACCAATACGCCGTCGCCCTCCGCGCCCGCTACCCCGAACTCGACGACTACATCGGCAAAGGCGCTCTTCGCTACGAAATCATCCGCACCAAGGGCTAACCCCCGAGGAACCGCGACCGGCAAGGGAGCGGCGCGCGGCGAACCGTCAGGTCCTGCGTCAGCCAGCCACGAATCCACGAGCCCGTCCGGAAAGGGACGAGCTCACGTCCCGATCACCACCCAAACCCGCCTAGCACGTAACTTCGAACGAACCGGGCTGCTCCTCCAGCGAGAGGAAGTCGATGAACGTTCCCGAGCCGCGGATCGTGTCGCCGTCCACTTCGAACGTGATGCCCGAGTCCTCGTTGGCCTGCCACTGCGGGGCCTCTCGGGATTGGCTATGGCCGACCGCTGCCGCCTTCAGCGAATCGTCATAGTCGATCGAGATCTCAATGTTCTCGTCCTCGGCGGCAACGCCGGAGATGTAGACCTGGCCCGTCTGCTCGTAGTAGTTCCCGCACTGGATGGTCGGGACAATCGTCCACGTCTGATCGCCGATCGTGATCGTCCCTCCCTGGTCACCCTGTCCGCCCTGGCCTCCTGAAGGGCCGGCCGTCGGCTGCGAACCCATGTCGGGAGTCGCCCCATTATTTGGCGTGTCCTCAGAGTCGTCGCCACCGCATGCGGCTACCAAGGCCACCGTGCCGATGATTGCGGACACCGCCCAAAACGTTCGTTGCCTGCTAGCGCGCATACGCTCGCCTCCCATTCTTCGCAGCGGGTTTGTCGAGCAGCAGATCCCGTGGGGAGGGCCCCATGCTAACCCGGGTGGCTTCCCCGTCGCCACCCATACCACAATGCCGTCCGCCTATTCCCCCAGCGTGTACCGCATCGCCACATACCGCTCATCCAGCACGTTCGACTCCACCAGCGTCAGCTTCGTCGCGTCCGCAAGCTCCGGGATCATCCGCTTCGCCCCACCACCCAGGATCACCGGGTGGATCGCCACCATCACCTCATCCACCAGCCCCAGCCGCAGGAACTCCGAGGCAATCTCGGCCCCGCCAATACTGATGTCGCCACCCGGCTCCGCCTTCAGCCGCCGGATTTCGTCAGCATCCACATGGTTGCGGAGTTCCACCCCGGGTGGCGCCTCCGTCATCGTCCGCGAAAACACCAGCGTCGGCGTCTGGTTCCAGTACTCGGCATACTCCTGCATCTCCGGCGGCAGCGAGTCATCGCCGAGCATGTCCGCCCACACCTTCATCGTCTCCCACAGCCGTCGGCCATACATCTGCAGGTCGGTCGTGCGCTCACTCTCGTTGAACCAGCGGTGCAGCTCCGGCCCCGGCTCTGTCCAGTCGATCGTCCCGTCCCGGTCCTCGATGAACCCATCGAGCGAGACGTTGTAGCCGTACACAACCTTCCTCATCCGTCCACTGCCTCCTGCAACTGGTCCAGCAACTCGGCCGTGCCACGCTCCCGGCTCTCCGGCGTGTCTCCACCATCCAGGTAGGCGCCCTGTTCCGTGTACGTGAGCCGCGTCCCCGCGCCATCGGCTTCCAGCACCAGCGTCGCGAGCGAAGACGAAATCCGCACGCCCTCGACGTCCATCGTATACCCGTACACCAGCCGGTGGTCCGGCACGATGTCGTCGTAACGCGCCTCGTAGCAATACCGGCTCGTCCCGTTCGGCACGGTTCCACTGCCGCGTTCGTGTCCGCCCACGCGGAAGTCCACCTCCAGGTTCGAGACCTCCTCCCCCGGCGCGCTGAACCACTTCCGTTTCAACGACGCATCGGCCCAGTGTGCGAACACCTTCTTCGGAGCCGCCTTGTACGTGCGCTCCAGCACAAACGTCGCATGGGTCACCGATCGTTCATTCATCTGTCGTCTCCTCCAAATCCTCAAGTTCCTCAAGCACTGCCCCAAGCCGGTCCAGACGCCGCTCCCACACCGTCCGTCGTTCGCTGATCCACCGCTCCGCCCCGCGCAGCGCCTCCGGTTCGATGCGGCAAGTCCGCACCCGGCCAACCTTCTCCGAACTCACCAGCCCCGCCGCCTCCAGGACTGCCAGGTGCTGCACGACCCCCGGCAGCGACATCGAAAGCGGCTTCGCCAGTTCGCTCACCGATGCCGGCGACTGCACCAGCCGGTCCACCATCGCCCGTCGCGCCGGGTCCGCCAGCGCATGAAACACCGAATCAAGCTGGGGCGAATACTTAAGCATCTACTTAACTATCACCTATCCCCACCACCCACGTCAACCCCCGC
>CALFYR010000596.1 GCA_937954195.1 uncultured Dehalococcoidia bacterium | reverse complement strand
GCGTGGAGGATAGCCAGCCGGGCATGGCTCGCGAGTCCCGGTGCCTCCGCGGCCAATTCCATGTAGTCGGCGAGTGCTTCGTCGTAGTTGCCGAGCGCGACGAACGCATCGCCCCGAATCGCCAGCGCAGCCTCTGCGCCGGGGTCCGCCGCAAGGACGGCAGCCGCGGTGGTCAGCGCCAGCTCGAAATCGTGGCGCGCGGTCGCGACGAATCCAAGGCCGAGAAGGCCATCGATGTACGTGCCCGGGTGGGCCGCCAGTGCGGCCTCGTAGGCGGCGCCTGCGCGCTCGTAGTCCGCCACGTCGCTCGTCAGCCGGGCGCGCTGGTAGTAGAGATTCCCGAGTTTGTTTGCCGCCGCGAAGTCGGCATCGTCAGCCGCCGCCCGCTCGGACCAGAAGGCGATGCCGGCGTCGAGGTCTGCGTAGACCGACGATTCCGGCGCCGGTTCGTCACTGGCTGGCGAGGTGCACGAGGCGAGGAGCACCCCGAGGGCGACGAACGTGGTGAGGAACGCTATGACGGTTCGCTTCTGCATCGGGAACTCCACATGTGTGTCCAGGCCCCCTCACGGGAGCAGAGGAGGCCCGGACGGTTCGAATTAGTTGGACCGCCGGGCGAACCGCCGTGAGGCGGCAAACCCGATGACGGCCACAGCACCAACGGCCGCGAGGACGGCGCCGAGCGAGGTAAGGCTCACGCCGCCGTCATCGCTGACGAGGCCGTTGCCGGTATTCGGCGCTCCCGCGGCGGGCATCTGGTGCGGCGCCGCAAGGTACGGGAACGAAGCCAGGAAGGCCTTGTCGTTGCCGTTCACCGCGTCACTGATGCCGGCCGCGCCGCCGCGGTTCAGCACAATGCCGAGCGCCGCATCGATCACGTCGTCCTGCAGCTGGCGTCCATTGGGGAACACCACCGGGCTGGCGAAGTCGATCGTCACGATGTCGGGAATGAGCGCGCCGGCAACGCCAGCGGCAGGAATGTCGCCGAGAGGTCCGCCCGTCTCAGGGCCAAGCACCGGTTCCACCGCAGCGCGAAGACCTTCGATCGTCGCCTGGGCGGTGGACTGGAACATCGCGGCATCCGTTGCGGGCGTGCCGGCGTTGAACTGGTCCTTCATGCCGCTCGGGATGAGCGCTGTGTTGATCGCCGGGATGGCCATGCGGTCCAGTTGCGTGCCGCCGCGGCTGGTGGAAGCCCACGCTTTGATGCTCCCGGTGTTCGAAGACGATTGGCCGGTGAGCGCAGCGATCGGCAGTTCGAGCAC
>CALFYR010000595.1 GCA_937954195.1 uncultured Dehalococcoidia bacterium | reverse complement strand
ACGCAATCGTCGCTCGCGGACCTGCTCCTGTATGAAATCGACGAGCAGCCCGGCGTGCCGGTTGAGGATGCGCGCGAGGTGAGCCGCTGCGTGGCGGCTTTGGAGCGCGGCCTTAAGAAACTGCGCGGTGGCCTGCCGCTGTGCATGCGGCTGCTGGGCGAGATGCACAAGGTGTTGCTCACGCATCCCGGTGGACGCGGCAAGACGCCCGGCGAGGTGCGTCGTTCGCAGGTATGGATCGGCGGGACGCGGCCGGGCAACGCGGTGTTTGTGCCGCCGCCGGCCTCCGAGCTTGCCGCCTGTCTCAAGTCCTTCGAGCAATTCCTCAACGACGAGCCGGAGCCCACGCCGCCGCTGCTCAAGGCAGCGCTGACGCACGTACAGTTCGAGACCATCCACCCCTTTCTCGACGGCAACGGCCGCATCGGCCGCCTGCTGATCGTGCTGCAACTGGTGGCCGACGGCGTGCTGCGCGAGCCTATGTTATATCCGAGCCTCTATTTCAAACAGCATCGCGCGCTGTATTACGAGCTGCTGAACGAGGTGCGGCTGCACGGTGACTGGGAGCGCTGGCTCGACTTCTTCGCCGAGGGCGTACAGGCAAGCGCGGCACAGGCGGTGGCCACCGCGAACGCGCTGCTCGCACTGGTCAACGCCGACCGTGATCGGATTTCGAAACTCGGTCGCGCGGCGGGCTCGGCGCTAACGGTACACGAGGCACTTCAGCGCCAACCCATCGTCACTGCGGCTGCGCTGGTGAGCGCCACCGGGCTGACGACGGCGACCGTCAACAAGTCGCTCGCGCACCTCGAGCGCATCGGCGTCGTCGCTGAGCTAACGAGCCGACAGCGCGGACGCGTGTTCAGTTACCGGCGCTATGTGGACGAACTGGCTGCGGAGATGGAGGACGCGCCATAAACCGGTTCGTCCTGGCAGGCCTGCGATTAGGCCCGTGCTGGAGGAGTGGCAAGCGGCCGCGATGACATGCGAATCTATGCCGTTGAAGCAGGGGTCGAGCGGTGAGTCCCCGGGGGATGACAGCATGAAGATTGTTTCATCACGTATTGAGCTGGAAATGGGCGAAGGGATTTCTCTGCATAACATCCTTTCAGACATTCGGGAGACCGTTGCGGAGTCAGGCATCCGCAACGGCTTCGTCACCGTCACCTCCCAACACACCACCACCGCCATCGTGATCAACGAGGACGAGGCGCGCCTGCGCGAGGACGTGAAGCGGTTTCTGACGCGGCTGATCCCACCCGGCGAGCATTATCTGCACAACGACATCGCCCAGCGCGACTGCCCGCCGGACGAGCCCGAGAATGCCCACTCCCATCTGGCGGCGATGCTGCTGGGCAGTTCCGAGGTGGTGCCGCTGGTCGACGGCGCGCTGGGGCTGGGTCAGTACCAGTCGGTGCTGTTGATCGAGCTGGACGGCCCGCGCCGGCGCACGGTGCGTGTGCAGGTGGTGGGGGAGTAGTATATTCCGGAGCGGGGTTGATGGTGGGCACGGCGTCGTCGAAGACGGGTAAGGCTGTACGCAAGAAGAAGGCGCGTGTGCCGCGTCGCCGCGATCATTATCACGTCTATGTCATCCGGCTGTCGGACGACGTCGTCTGTGAGCCGAAATTCATGCGATCCAACCCCGATTACGAGTACGGCAAGCCCTGCGTCTACGTCGGCATGACCGGGCTCGATCCCGACGTGCGCTTCGACAAGCACAAGGCTGGCATCCAGTCGAACCGCTTCGTGCGCGAATACGGGCTGCGCCTGATGCCCGAGCTGTACGAGGTCTACAATCCGATGCCCTACGAGGGCGCGCGCGAGATGGAGGTGGAACTCGCCATCGGCCTGCGCGAGGCGGGGTATGGGGTGTGGCAGGCGTAGGGTTGTGGTTTGATCGTAGCCCGGATGGAGCGCAGCGAAATCCGGGGATGGGGGACCGGATTCCCCGGATGCCGGTGCTGCGCACCTTTATCCGGGCTACGATTGCGATGTTGGGGCGCGGGGAACTGTGTGGTGGGGACAGGCCTGGTGGACACGGAACAGACTTAAGTCTGTCCCCTTACTGCCGGGGGAAGTGGAAAGGGGACAGATTTGAAATCTGTCCCCAAGAGTTGGATTTCATCGTAGCCTGGATGGAGCGTAGCGGAATCCGGGGATGGCGGTTGGGGTTCCCCGGATGCCGGTGCTTCGCACCTTTATCCGGGCTACGATGGTGTTGTGGGTATACGCGGCGGAGGCTATAGTCTTGGGCAGGGCTTATGACACCGGTTGGAGGTTTTGCATG
>CALFYR010000594.1 GCA_937954195.1 uncultured Dehalococcoidia bacterium | reverse complement strand
AGTTCGTCGTGTTTCCAGGAGAGGAGGACTTCGAAGCCGGCGAGTTGGAGCGAGCCAGTGCGGCGGATGTCGACGATGGGCTGGAAGTTGAGGTCGAACTGTTCCTGTTCGATGGCGCGGCGCAGAGCGTGGCCGAGGTGGAGGCGCGCGTGGTGGGTGCTTTCGAGTTCCGGGGTGTAGCAGCCGGCGTCGTTGCGGCCGCTCTTCTTGACGCGGTACATGGCCTGATCGGCACTGGCGAGTAAGGCGTCGGCGGTGAGGCCGGCCTGTGGGAAGATGCTGATGCCGATGCTGGCGGTGACGTAGATGCGCTGTGTGCCGTAGAGGACAGGCAGGCGCAGGGAGTCGAGGAGTTGGAGGGCGCGGGCGTGCGCGGCCTCGGGGTTCTTTTCCATCCAGATGGCGACGAACTCATCGCCGCCGAGGCGGGCGACGACTTCGCCGGGGAGGAGGATGCTTTTCATGCGCACGGCGATCTCGCGCAGGACGGTGTCGCCGGCGGCGTGGCCGTAATGATCGTTGATCTGTTTGAATCGGTCGAGGTCGACGAAGATGACGGCGAAGGGGAGTCCGCGGTCTTTGGCGCGGATGATGAACTCATCGAGCGAACGGGCGAGCATGGTGCGATTGGGGAGGCTGGTGAGCACATCATGCATGGCGTGGAAGGCGAGGCGGTCGGTGAGGCGGCGATGCTCGATGGCAATGGCGGCAAGCGAGCCGGCCATATCGAGTAGTTCGGAATCGACCATGCGGGGCTGCACGGCGATCTTGGAATAGGCGAGCAGGATACCGAGGAGTTCGCCGGAGCCGGAGAGGATGGGGCTGGCGCCACAGACTTGCCAGCAGAATTCGTGGACGGAGGCTCCGCCGTGGGGAGCACAACGAGGGACGGAGGTTTCGTAGACCTCGGTGGCGCGGCTATAAGCGGCGGAGAAGCAACAAGCGCGGCCGTGTTGGAGGGGGATGTTCTGGAAGCGCTTGCGGAAAGGCTCCGGCATGCTGGGCGCGGCACAGCAGTAGACGCGGTCATCGGAGACGAGATGGATGGCGACGGCGAGGGCAGGGGACTGGCGCTCGACCATGCGGGCGATCTGGGTGAGGACTGCGGCAAGGGGTTGGTCTTTGGCCACCATTTCGAGGGTTTGGCTGCGGTCGTGTTCGAGGATCTCGGAGCGCTCGCGGGCGGATTGCATGCGGCCCTCGAGGATGGAGCGGGCGACGCTCTTGGCCATGAGCTCGATGATCTCGATTTCGTGGGAGCTGAACGGGTTCCAGCGGATATGGGGCGAGGAGAAACTGAGTACGCCGTAGACTTCGCCATCGATGAGGATGGGAGTGCCGATGTAGGCGGACTGGCGTACGGGCCCATAGTGCGGCCTTGGGGAGAGGCGGGGATCTTCGGCAACCCAACTGACGGCGATGGTCTGCTTTTCCTCGCAAACGACGCCGCAGTGAACCTGCGTGAGTTCGAAGGTGACGCCGGGACGGATGGAGTGCATCTCGCAGCGTGCGGCGCGGATGGAGCCGTAGCGGCCACGCGTATGCATGACGATACCACTGCCCAAGCCGAGGATGGAGCAGCCGGTCTGGAGGTAGTCCTGAAAGAGGTCTTCGATGGAATCGTAGTTGGTGGTGCTGAGGCGGTGGAGCTGGCGGAGGTCTTCACTGAACTTGGCCAGTTCGAGGGTTTTTTCGAGGAGTTGTTCCTGGGTTTTGCGGCGTTCGACGGAGTTGCCGGACTGGCTGCGGCGGCGTTCGAGTTCGAGTTCGTTGCCGGCGAGGGTGGCAAGGTCGGTGAGGTGCAGCAGTTGATGTTCGGCGATGTGGGTGGGGGTGGCGGCGGCAGTGAGGAGGAAGCCTGCGTCGGAGCCTGTCCAGGAGGGGATGGCAACGGCGGCGATGGAACGGACGGGCCAATCGGCGGCGTGGAGCCGGGAGTCGGTGTGGGTATCGGCGATGGTGAGCGGGTTGCCGGTGGAAGGCTGGCAGCGGGCGATGGAGAGGACTTCGCGGAAGTAGTGCTCCCAAAGGCCGGCGGGCCCGGCGGTTGCCCGGAGGGTGGGATCGTTGGGTGAGCCGGAATAGATGGCCGCGACGGGCGCATCCATCAGGCGGGTTGCCAGGGCGGCGATACGCTCTAATGCGCTATCGCGTGCTTCGGCCGCTGGACTGGCGGAAACCACAAACATCTGACTCTAGTTTGGACTAAGTACTGACTGGGGTAAACAGCTAAGTACGTACAGTACGTACCAGGACTGGGCGATACTTAGAGGATGTTGGTGTCCAATGTGGCGATGAACTGAATGCCGGGAACGATCTTCCTGGCCAAATGCTTGTCGTGAGTCAGGAAGAGATCGACCCGCGATTCGGCGGCACACGCCAGGTGGATTGCGTCGCCAGAGCTGACGCCTCCCCGGCCGCGAATTTCCGCAAATATCTCAGCGGTGGAGAACTTGAAGTCGAGCAGGCGGAGTTCCGGGGAGCGAAAGAACTCACGCAGTTTGGATACTTCATCCCAACGCTGGAGGCGGCTGGGGCCGGCGAGGACCTCGCCGACAGTGAAAACGCTGGTGCACAGCGTGTCACCACGCTCTTCCATGCGGCGAGCGAGCTGGACGACGCGAGGTTTGAACTCCGGGTGGCCTTCGAACAAGTAGGCAAAGAGCATGGTGTCCCAGTAGACGAGGCTCATCGGGAGTATCCTTCACGTTCCTCACGGATGGCGCGTTCGGCTCCGCCGAGTTCCGTATAGACTTCCTTGAGGATACCTTCCATGCGGAGCAGTTTCTCGTAGACGGATGGGATTGCCGGCGTGGCGGGAGAGGGTGCCGGGGCTGCGCTGTCGAGAAACTCGTAGGTATAGACGACAGTGGTGCTGGCGCCCGATGGGGGACCGCTCACGTCCACCAGCCGCAAGCCATTCGGTTCAAGAAACTTTTCTGTTTTCAAGGCAGTACAGACTTGATAGACGCGATTCGACATGCCCAGTTCCTTCTCAACAGTCCCGCAGCGGACCGAGAATCGGGCTTGCCGGCTTCGGCGGGCCGGTTCGACATAATGGAGCCGAACATGCTCGCGGATCTGATCGGACTTGTAGCCTGACATGACAGTATCATGAATGAAATTTGTCTGTCTGTCAATCTAGCTGATCTTAATTTGTGACCGGGTGGTAAGCTGGGGGCATGCGTTGTTTGCTTGCGTTGCTTGTGTTCGCGATGGCGTGTGCGGGGCAGGATTGGCCGCAGTGGCGCGGCGCGGGGCGGACGGGAGTGGCGCAAGGGTTCGTGGCTCCGGCGAGTTGGCCGAGGGACTTGCAGGTGGCGTGGAGCGCGGCGGTGGGCGGCGGGTACTCGACGCCGGCGGTATCTGGGGATGCGGTGTTCGTGCATAGCCGGACGGGGGATCAGGAGGTGGTGCAGGCGTTCTCC
>CALFYR010000593.1 GCA_937954195.1 uncultured Dehalococcoidia bacterium | reverse complement strand
GCTGGTTCGGGAGCGATGCGGCTACGCGCGCGCTGGCGGTGGCTGGTCTTCCCACTGTTGACGGCGTTCCCGGCACTCATCGCTGCCGGCCAATGGCAGGTGAACAACCCCGAGCGTGTTCCCTACCTGTTCCCGCTCACGAACGTCGCCATCGTGAGCATTCCATCGCTGGTGATCGGTGTGTTTGTGGCGCAGCGGTACCTGCAGTACAACCGGTGGGCTTGGCCGTTCAGCTGGCGGGAGTGGACGAGCGCCTTCATCTACGGCGCGATCGGTTCCACCACTGTGGCGGCGGTTATCAACACCCTCTACGTGATCCTCGGCGCCGCCTGGCTCATCGAAACGCGGGGCTGGGGCGACCGCTGGGACCCGAGCTACCTGCCTACGGCCCCCGACGCCTGGGGAATTGCGTTCGACCTGAGCGTGCTCTCCATCGTGGCGCCGCTGAACGAGGAGTTCTGGAAGGGGATGCTGGTGGCGTTCTTCTTCTTCCGGAGGGGCGGCGCGGCACGGTGTTTCGTGTGGGGTGTGCTTGCCGGGGCGGGCTTCAACCTCCTCGAAACGTTCCAGAACAGCCTGACGATCGTCAGCCCCGAAGCGGTGAGTGACCAACAACTGCGTGAGGAGTGGTGGCTGTTCGCGGTCGCCCGGGCCGGGACCGGCGCGCTGCATGCGGCCTCGACAGGCATGGCCGCGCTCGGCTTCTACGGGCTTTTCCGGAAGGAGTGGCGGTTCGTGCCGGGGTACCTTGCGGGGGCCTCGCTGCACGGCCTGTGGAATTTCCTGAACTTCACGCTTGCTGGCGACGCCTTCCTGAGCCAGGCCGGCCCGGACTCGACCCTCCTGGATGTACTGAGCATCGCCGGGCTCGTGGCCACGTTCATCGTGGCCGTCGCGATCCTGTGGGAGTTCCCGCGGCGGGTGCGGGATGGGGCGCCGGCGCCAATCTACCGGATGCTCGGCATGTGCCCCGCCGAACACAGAGCCGCCCCCTCCTGATGGAGGGGGCGGCATGGGGAAGTGCGCCGCGGGGAGCCTGTTCGGCTAGCGCGCGCGGCGGCTCACCAGGGTGAGGCCACCGGCGGCCGCGAGCAGCGTGGCGCCAAGAATGATGGCCACCGGCGTCCACGAGGCCGCGCCGTTGGTCACGAACGAGTCACCGGTCGCCGGTGCGCTCGGGGCGGCGGGCGCCGGAGCATCGACGAGCGGGATGACCTGCAGCGAGCCGTTGCCGGCCAGGCCGACAGCAACCGCGGTGTAGACGGTGCGGGCGGTCAGCGTGAGGTCGTTGATGGCCAGGACGCTATCGACCGTGCTGTTGAGCTGGACATCCAGGTCGTAGGTTCCGGCCGGGACCGGGGTGTACGGGCCGAAGGCGCGGAAGGCGACGCCCGTGAAGATGTAGGTATCAGTGCCCGCGACGGCGACCTTCACTGGCGGCGCATCGGGCGAGGCATGGATCAGGCGGACATGGGCGTTGCCCGCGGCCGGCGTCGCGTTGTTGTCTTCGAACACTTCCAGGCCGAGGTTGCCACCGGCGAGGGTGCCAACGGCGAGGACGGTGTAGTCCTTGCCAGCCTGAACGTCCAGAATGGCCGAGAGCACAGGGTCGCCGCTACCATCGGACGGCGAGACGAACACTTCGACCGTATGGCCGCCCGCGGGGAGGCTCACATACGGCGTGTTCGAAGGGAAGGCGAGAGCCGTCACGGCCTTCGCCCCATCGACGAAGATGTCGACGGCCGGTGCATCGGGAGAGGCATGCATGACGCGAACGCGGCCGGTATCAGCGGCGGCGGCCCCGCGAGGGGCGAGCGAAACGAAGGCGGCGGCGAACGCTGCCAGGAGCGCGACGGCAAGGATCGGGACCTTGCCGGGGTTCGACGTGCGGATTGCAGGCATCGAAGGGTCCTCCAGGGAAGGTGTTGATTCGCGCCAGCCGGCCGGACAGGCGCGTTCGGGAGATGTACGAGCGCCCTTTACGATTTCGATCACCGGCCACGAAAATTCTTCCCACAACCATCTGAATGGAGTGCGGGCGTGAGCACGGCGTTCCTGCGCTTTCGAGCCGGCGAAGAAGCGGCGTTCGACCAGGTGGTCAGCGAATACACCGGCCCCGCCTATGCCGCGGCGGTACAAATTCTGCGGGACCCGGCGCTCGCCGAAGAGGCCGTGCAGGACGCCTTCGTGCGGCTCTGGCAGCGCGCGAAGCAGTTCGAACCGGGCAAGGGCGCCGAGCGCAGCTGGATCATGGCCATCGTCCGCAACCAGGCAATCGATTCGCTACGTAAGCGCGCCCGAACCATGGAGCGATCGATTGACGAGGCTCCTCACGTATATGCATTGCGAGACCCGGATGACGTATGGCAGTCGGTGCTCGAAGGACTAACTGGAGAACAGGTTCTGCGGGCGATACGGGAGCTGCCCGCAGAACAGCAGGAGGTTATCGTGCGCGCCTACTACGAGGGCAAGAAGCTCGTGGATGTCGCGCGAGAACTGGAAATACCCGAAGGGACGGCCCGGAGCCGGTTGCGCCTCGCGCTGGGCAAACTGCGCGATTCGCTCAGCCCGATCCGTGAGGCGCTGGGACCATGAACAGAGAACGTGCCTTCGAATTGCTCCCGGATTTCGCGCTGAACTTGCTTGAGGACGATGAAGCGACAGAACTTCGCGCCCTGATTGAGACCGACCCCGAGATGCGCGCCGAACTGCAGGTCTACCTGCAGGCCGACGAAGCGCTCAGTTTCGGCGGCCCGGAACCAGAGGTGTCCGCTGCCGTGCGCGAGCGCATCGCCGCCGGTACGCGCGCAAAGGTAGCCGCGCTCCACGCACCTACCCGAACTGACGCCCCGGCGCCCATCGCCTTCCCCGCGCAGCCGCAGGCGAAGGTCATCCCGGGGCCGTGGCGCGCCATCGCGGTTGGCGCGGCCGCCGCCGCATTCGTGCTGGCCATCGGCCTCGTCGCCGTCGCCGTCGCCTGGCTCGATGCGCGTGACGATGTCGATCGCCTCGAGGGGCAGCTCGCCGCGCGCGCCATCGAACTGCCGCTCAGCGGCGAAGGCGTCAGCGGCACCATCTACGTCGCCGCCAACTTCCAGAGCGGCGTGGCGCGCCTGCAGGGGTTGCCCCCGGCGCCGGCCGAGCACCACTACCAGCTCTGGAGCGAAGGGCCCTTCGGCTCGCGCTCAGCCGCCGACTTCGTCGGCACCGAGG
>CALFYR010000592.1 GCA_937954195.1 uncultured Dehalococcoidia bacterium | reverse complement strand
CGGCCTGGAGCTTGGGGCCGACGACTACATCGTGAAGCCGTTCAACCCGGATGAGCTGGGCGCCCGTGTTCGGGCTGTGCTCCGCCGCATGCTTTCGCAGGACGTGGAGCGGGTGATCCAGGCTGGCGACGTCGAAATCGACCTCAACCGGCGGCTGGTGAAGAAAGAAGGCGAGCCAGTCGCGCTCACGCGGACCGAATGGTTGCTGCTCCAGCACCTGGCATCGAACGCGGGCAAGGTGATGCTGAACACCGAGCTGCTGACCAAGGTCTGGGGTCCCGAGTACCGCGACGACCTGCAGTACCTGCGCGTGTGGGTCTCGCGGCTCCGCGCCAAGCTGGAACGGGAACCCTCGAACCCGGTGATCATCAAGACGCTCCAGGGAATCGGCTATCTGTTCGAAGCCGAAAGCCCCGAGACGGTGAACGCCTGACGCCGGACTAGTCGTCCAGCGGGTTGAACACGAGTCCTGTCCCGATCTTGGGGTGGAAGAAGGTGGACTTCTGCGGCATGCGCTCACCCTGATCGGCGAGCGACATAACGGAGTCAATGCCAACCGGGTTCAACAAGAACGCGCATGAGCCAGGATTCGTATCAAGGAACTCCCGCACCTCTGCGAGGTCGTGCGAGTACTCGACGGCGCCGGCTCTCAGGTCGTCGTCGGTGATTCCCCACAGCGGTTCCAGGACGCCGTAGCGCAGCAGGTTCGGAGGGATGGACGCCCATGCTTCACTTCGACCGTCCGGAATGGGGGCTCCAAGAGGTGTGTCCGGGCGACGTTCGAGGAGATGTACCTGTCCGGGCTCGAGTCCGAAAGCTACTATGTTGGAGACCTTCGCCGCGAGCATCGACTGGACTTCGGCGGTCTGCTGTTCGGGCCCGCCAATGAGCTTCACGTGCGTGATGGTGAAGGCGTCGCCGATTGCCTCGCCCCAGTTGTCGGGGGGTGACTTTCGCAGCATGCGGTGGATGGGCCGGATGACCAGACCGGGGTCGTCGGCGGGGACGATTGCCGTCATGGCGAACCGGGCTGGATGGCTGCGCGGCAGCTCCGCTGTTTCGAGGCGCCAGTTCCGGTAATTGACGGCAGTTTCATACCGGTGGTGGCCGTCAGCGATGTAGAAGGACTCGGCGAGCAGCGGCGCGATCTGGCGCATCTCGAACGTTCCTGCCTCGATCGCCCAGACCCGGTGATGGTCGCCATCGATGCTGGTCGCCATCTCATCCGGCGGCCGTTGATTGATCGTCGTTTCGATGAACGTGCGGAGTGTGCCGGCGCGGTCCCGAGCAATCATGAACACCGGGCTGAACTGGATCCCGGTGGCCTGGAGGAGCTTGAGGCGATCCTCCTTGGGGCCGGACATCGTGAATTCGTGCGGCTTAACCGCTCCCTCTTCCCACGGCTGCGCTTCGACGGCCGCGATGAGCGCCCGCCGGATGTAGACGTGACCCTCTTCGATGAACTCCTGCTCGTAGACGTAGAGCATCGCGTTCTCGTCGCGCGCGAGCGCACCTTCGCCCACCCAGGAGTTCACGAGCTCGGCGACCTGCTGGTAGCGCTCATCCCCGCCTTCGGCGAGTTCGAGTCGGACCGCGTTGCGGGGATTCCGGCTCGCTAGAGCCTTCTGCTGGGCTGCTGAGATCACGTCGTACGGGGGAGAGATAAGTTCGCTGAGGGGACCCGCAGCCTTCGTATAGCGAAGACCACGAAACGGTACAAACTGAGGCATTGGGCCAACCTTTGCGGGATCG
>CALFYR010000591.1 GCA_937954195.1 uncultured Dehalococcoidia bacterium | reverse complement strand
TTAGCGGAGGTCGGCCCATTCGGCCTGGCGGGCGAAGAGGAGGTCGTGCATCTCCCAGAACTTGCCCTGTTCGCCAGCACAGATCGCGACAACGCTGGCGTTGCCGGCGTTCGGGTGAATCTGGGTGATGGGGTAGTGCAGGAACGCGAGCGAGACCTGGTCGCCGAGCTGGCTGCGGAGCGAGGGGAGCACCTGTTCGCTCCAGCGCTTGCAGAAGGGGCACTGGAAATCGCTGAATTCGGCGATGACGACGCGGGCGACGGGGCTGCCTTCCCAGACGGCGCCTTCGAGCGCAGGACCCTCGGGGACGATGGCGAAGTTATCCCCCAGGGAGCGCACGGCGTCGCTGTATTCGTCGAGGGTTGTGGGCGGGGTTTCGCTCAGTTCTTTCTGGACGATCTCTTCGAGGATGGCGGCCGGTTGGGAACCCACGAGCCGCTTGTTGTTAATGAAGAAGGTCGGCGTGCCGTTCACGCCCAGTTCGGCGCCGCGCGTGACGTGGTCGTTCAGCAGGACGACGTTCGATTGCTGACCGAGGCACTGGCCGAAACGGTCCATATCGAGTTCGAGCGCCTGTGCGTAGGCGTTGAAGGTATCGAGGAGCCCGGCGGGCGGGGCCTGGGTCGGGAGGGGGAGGAGGGATCCGGGTTCGACCGTGGTGACTGCTTCGCCGCCAGTAACCAGGTCATCGGCGAGCGTCGATGCGTCGTCATCATCGGCCGTCCACCAGACGGCGCCGGCGATCATCGCGGCGCCGACGAGGACCGCCGCCGGAGTGAGAAAGTAGGACCAGATCGGCGGTTTGCGAAGGTAGACCTCGGTGCGGGCGGGGAGGGGCCGATCGGCCGGGGGGAGTTCGGTAGGGGCGTCCTGGGCGGGTTCGGGCGAATCAGTCACGCAGCCATCTTCGCACCCGGGAGGATGAGCGGCACAGCCCGGGAAAGCTGGCTCACCAGGCACCGGCGAAATTCTTCATAAACGTCCCCTCGGTACCACCTTTGTGGCCGGATGGTCCTGAGTTGCTTGCCAGCCTGAGTAGATTATGGGACTACTAGATCACCACGGCAGGAGAGCCACAGCGTCATGTCCGAAGAAACGACCACCACCCCGGCCCCGACGACCACGCCGGCGCGCGAGATCACGAAGCTGAACCGGCGCGGATTCCTGCGCCGCGCGAGCGTCGTGGGCGCCGCGCTGCCGGTTGCCGGCGGGCTCATCGCCTCGGCGTGTTACAACGACCCGACAGGCGGCCCCATCCGGGAGACGCCGACGCAGCCCGGCGTAAAGCCAGGCCCCACCGAAGTGACGCCCGAGCGCTGGGAGACGATCGACCACGACCACCAGCAGGGCGTGCTCAACTTCCTTCGCAACCAGAAGCAGGCACTCACCGCCGGCAAAGGGAATCAGCCGCTCGAACCTCGCATCGAAAACGGTGTGAAGGTCTGGGACCTGACGGTCGACGAGGTGGACTGGGAAGTTGCGCCCGGGCAGTTCGAGAAGGCGCGCGGGTTCAACGCCGTCATCCCCGGCCCGATCCTTCGCGCCCGCGTTGGCGATACGGTCCGCATCAATGTCACCAACAACCTCGAAGAGAGCACGTCGGTCCACTGGCACGGCATTTACGTGCCGAACAACATGGACGGTGTCCCGTACCTGACGCAGGACCCGATCCAGCCGGGCGCGAGCTTCACCTACGAATTCACGCTCAGGAACTCCGGTTCGCACATGTACCACTCGCACCATGATTCTGCGGACCAGGTGAACCGCGGCCTGCTCGGGGCGTTCATCATCGAGCCCGAAGACCCATCGACGTATCCGCAGTACGACCGCGAGTACGTGCTGATCATGAACGACTCGCTGCTCGGCTACACGCTGAACGGCAAGGGCTTCCCGGCGACGGATGCGCTGGTTGCGAAGAAGGGCGAGCGCGTGCTCATCCGCTGGATGAACGAAGGCATGATGTACCACCCGATGCACCTGCACGGCCTGGCGATGGAAGCCTTCGAACGGGACGGGTACCCGCACGAGCCGTACAAGTGCGACAACATCGACGTGCCCCCGGGGAGCCGGGTGGACTGCATCATCGAGTGCTTCGAAGCGGGGTTGTGGGCGTTCCACTGCCACGTGCTGAGCCACGCTGAGAACGCGTCGGGCTTCTTCGGCCTGGTGACGGTGTTGGCGGTGGAAGACGAGAACTTCAAGGTCCAGGACCTGCTGGACCAGGTTCAGCTCCCCGAGGAGAGCCAGTACGGCAACCTCCGGGTGGAGGCGACGGCCGGCATTAGTGCGGCGAGCTTCCCGCAGGACCGCAAAGGCGCGTTCAGCCTGTGGTGTGAAACCACGGCGTAGCGCCGGAGTGTAGACACGTTCCCTCCGTGGTAGAGGGGGGCGCCAGCGGCAAGGCGCCCCCCTCGCACTTTGTGGCGCGAGTTCCCCGGAATGACTAGATCCGAGCGTGAAGCGAGGCCGCGCACCGCATGCCAATCTGGCTAGAATCCCGGCGTGGAGTTGGCCGCCGGATACCTCATCACCTTCACGACCTATGGCGAGCGCTTACACGGCGATGCGCGGGGGTCGGTCGAACGAGTTCGTCACCTGGGGCGCCCGGTAGCGCTGGAGCCTGACGCGCGGCGTGTGGCACGCGCGGCAGTTCGCCTTCTTGGCGGTCGGCAGGTCCTCGACGGCAGCCAGCGACCGGTGGTCGCTGAGGCCATTCGCGCCGTTTGTGAGGTTCGAGGATGGACTCTGCATGCGGTGAACGTGCGGACGAACCATGTGCATGTTGTGGTTTCTGCTGACGAAGAGCCGGAGAAGGTGATGACGCTGTTCAAGATATGGGCGACTCGACTCGCCGCCTCCGTGAGGGTGGACTGCTTGCGGCGGGGCAGAAGCTCTGGACGCGGCACGGCAGTACAAGGTTTCTTCGGGATGAGCAGCATGTGATTGATGCCGTCACGTACGTGTTGGATTTGCAGGGGCGTGACCTTGGTGGTCGTTTGGGGCGTGCGGGGCCGGAGTGACGTTGACCTCGCTTCACGCTCGGATCTAGCCATTCGGGGTGCTTTGGACAGCTGATCGTTGATGGCTCACTTTGGGACTGCATCTGCCACAATGGATGTACATCCATCCCGATTTCTCCGGAGTATCTGTGGCCGTAGCTATCCGCCTGCGAAAAGAACACGTCGACGCCATGATTGAGCACGCGCTGGAGGATGCTCCGATCGAGTGCTGCGGCATTCTTGCCGCGCGCGATGGCGCTGTTGTGGAAGTTCGCCGGGCGAAGAACAAGGAAGCGAGCCCCTACCGCTTTTCCATCGACCCCCTGGAAACTCGCAAGCACGAACAGGCGATCGACGACGCCGGGCACGAGCTCGCGGGGTTCTACCATTCGCATACAGGCAGCCCGGCGGTGCCAAGCCCGACCGATATCCGCATGATGGGACCGTTCTTCGGGCCGCCGTACGTACACTTCGTGATCGGGGTGGGCGACCGGGAGAACCCGGAGGTGCGCGTGTGGCACATCGATGGCACGGAACGCATCGAGCAGGAATTCGAGGTCATCGATTAGCGTGGCGGCGCCACTGGCCCGGGAGTACGGCGCGCCATCGCTCACGCTGCGCGGGCGAACGTTCTTGTGGGGCGCACGAACGTACGTGATGGGCATCATCAACGTGACGCCGGATTCGTTCAGCGGCGATGGGCTTGGGACTGACCCGGATGCGGCCGCGGCGCGCGCGCGGGCCATGGAGGCTGCCGGCGCCGACATCCTCGATGTTGGCGGAGAGTCATCGCGGCCCGGGGCGCCGGAGCTGGACCCCGCCGAGGAGTTGCGGCGGGTTATCCCGTGCCTCGAGGCGGTCCGCACGGCGACGTCGCTCCCGGTATCGATCGATACATACCACGCGAGGGTGGCTGATGCCGCGCTTCGTGCCGGCGCAGATGCCGTGAACGACATCTGGGGACTGCGGTTCGACTCGGCGATGGCGGGGGTGGTCGCGCGGCATGGGGCGGCGCTCATCGCGATGCACAATCAGCGCGGACGGGAGTTCCGCGATGTGGTGGCCAACATCTCCGCCGGCTTCGACGCGACGCTCGGGCTGTGTGATGAGGCAGGGATCCCGAGGAGCCATGTTGTGCTGGACCCCGGTTTCGGGTTCGGGTGGACGCCGGAACAGAACCTGGAGATGGTACGCCGGCTGCCCGAGCTGTTGCGGTTCGGACAGCCGCTCCTCGTGGGGACTTCGCGCAAATCGACCCTCGGCCTGGTGCTGGATGCGCCCGTCGAGCAACGGTTCGAGGGGACGGCGGCGACGGTCGCGCTCGCAATCGCGGGGGGAGCTGACCTTGTGCGGGTGCACGAGGTGGCGGAGATGACCAGGGTGGCCCGGGTGAGCGACGCGGTCGTCCGCGCGAACTGGCGGGCGCCGCGGTGACGGAAGTGGTGCTGGCGCTTGGTTCGAACCTTGGCGACCGGCTGGCGAACCTGCGCGCGGCGGTATCCGAGCTGGACGCACGCGGCATCCTCGTGGCCAAGCGCTCGGGCTTTTGGGAGACGCCACCCGTGCCGGCGGATCAACCGGCCTACCTGAACGCCGCGGCGGTGGCCGAGACGTCGCTGGAGCCGTTGGCGCTGCTGGCCGAGCTGAAGCGCATCGAGCACTACCTTGGGCGGCGGCCGGAGCGACGGTGGGGGCCGCGGCCCATCGACCTGGACATCCTGTTTTACGGCGAGGAGCGCATTGCGCTGCCGGAGCTGCAGGTGCCGCACCCGCGCATCCTGGAGCGGGCGTTCGTGCTGGCGCCGCTGAGCGATGTGTGGCGCGGCCCGTTGCCGGTGCTTGGCATCACTGCAATGGAGGCGCTGCGGTCGGTCGGTTTGCAGGGGGCGGCGCGGCGCGGCGGGCTGTAATGCCTACAGGCGACCAGCCGCTTTCTGCCATGCCACCTGGTCTCGAATCGTCTCGGCGGTAGGGCGGAAGTTGATACCGAGTTCGCGCTCGGCGCGGCCGTTATCCACACGAACGTCGCAGCGCACCGTCCATGTGCTGCCCGGATCGATGGGGAGGCGGAAGGGGGCGATGCGCTGGAACGGCGCCAGCACCTGGCCGCTGACGTAGGCGATGGTCGACGGGATGGGGATGCCGGGACGGCGGACCCCTGCCTCGCTGCACGCTATTCTCACGAGGTCGGGAGTGCGGGTGTAGTGGCCACCGAGCATGAACCGGCGGGGACCCTTTCCGGGCTCGATAACAGCGGCGTGCCCGGCGGCGACATCCCGGACATCCACAATGGCGACGCCACCCATGGGACGGAACGGGACGAGGCCGCGGACGAAGTTGCGCGCCAGCTTCGTGCTTTCGCCGTCGTAGGGGTCGTGGGGGCCCCAGACGCTGCCGGGGTAGGTGATGACGACGGGTGCGCCCTGTTCCTGGAGTTTGCGGGCATAGCGTTCCTGGGCCTGCTTCGAAGCCGGGTAAGGCGGGCCGCCGCGGCCGGGGTCGCTGTCCTCTGAGATGACGTCTTTGCCGGCGGGCAGCAGCGCCACGATGCTCGAAACGTGGACCACGGGATCCAGCCCGCGTTCGACGGCCTGACCGAGGACGGTTTCGGCGCTCGCGAGATTGGTGCTGGTCACTTCTTTGGCGCGGCGCGGGTCGTTGGAGTAGACGCTCGCGCAGTGGACGACGGCCTGGCAGCCCTGGAGCGCCGAAGCCACGGTTTCCGGGTCGGTGACATCGCCGATGACATGGGAGATGGGGGTGACAACGCCGAGTGGCTCGAGCGCGGCCGCCACGCGTTCGGCGGAGCGGACCAGGAGCTTCACTTCGTGGCCGGCATCGAGCAGGGATTTGACCGTGTGAGCGCCAACAAACCCGGTTCCACCGGTTACCAGGACGCGCATGAGTCACCACCTCGGGAAGGTGCGTCGAAGGGTACACGATCGGGGTCAGCGCCTTCACTGGTCCCACCAACCGGCCCCGGAACGACGGCCCATTGCCCACAGATTCTTTCCCGCTGGCGTACTACGATGGTTGAGATGAGCGACGCGCCCGCGCCACAATCCCGCCCCCGAATCCTGGCCGGTTACGCCGCGCTTGGCCTGGCCGTTGTCGCGGCGCTGGCGGTCGGTGTGTACCTGTTCACCAGTGGCGAAGATGAGCCGGAGTTCACGGGCCCAACGGGTTTGCCGACGGTCTACGCCGATACGGGGCCGCTCGACCCGAACCGGCCCGAGGTTGGCGAGCCGGCGCCCGACTTCGTGCTGCGGGACGCTCGTGACACATCGGTCGCCCGGAAGCTTTCGGATTACCGGGGCCAGCCCGTGGTGCTGAACTGGTACGCGAGCTGGTGCGCCCCCTGCAAGAACGAAATCCCGCTGTTCCTGGAAGCCCAGGAGGCACTCGATGGTGAGTTCGTGATCCTCGGTGTGGACTACCTGGAAACCCAGGACAAGGCGATCGGCATTCTGGATGAGCTGGGCGCGGAATACCCGGCGGTACTCGACGCCGATGGAGAGGTGGCGGCGCACTACCGGGTGCCGGGGATGCCCACGACCTACTTCATTGATAGCGAAGGCGTGATCCGGGGTTTCAAGGCGGGCGAGGTCCACGAAGAGCAGCTCGTTGAGCTGTTGGCGACGGTCGGGCTGACCTGGACGCCGTAGTTCGCGATTCGAACGCGATCACTTAATACTTGGCGCGTGGCGTACCCACCTCTCGAGCCATATGCCTCCGGGTTTCTGCCCACGACCGGGGGCCATGAGATCTGCTGGGAAACCTGCGGCAACCCTGAAGGGACACCCGCGCTTGTGTTGCATGGCGGGCCGGGTTCGGGGTGTACGCCTGCCCAGCGGCAGCTGTTCGACCCGGCGGGCTACCGGATCGTGCTGTTCGACCAGCGCGGTTGCGGGCGCAGCCGGCCCCACGCGAGTGAGCCGGAGCACGACCTCGCCACGAATACGACCTCCCACCTGGTCGCGGACATCGAACGGTTGCGGGAGCACCTCGGCATCGAACGCTGGGTGCTCTTTGGCGGCTCGTGGGGCTCGACGTTGGCGCTCGTGTACGCGGAAACCCACCCGGAGCGGGTGGCGGGTATGGTGCTGGGCGGCGTGACAACGACGCGGCGGCGCGAGATCGATCACCTGTGCCGCGGCGGTCTCGCGATGTTCTATCCGGCGCAGTGGGCGCGGTTCGAAGCGTACGCGCGCGAGCATTCGGCCAAGGCGGACATCATCGACGCCTACCACTGGCTGCTTATGGACCCCGACCCGGCGATCCATCACGCGGCGGCGGAAGAGTGGTGCCGCTGGGAATCGGCGGTGATCAGCCCGCATCCCGGGCCGGAACTTGCCGCGCGGTACCGCGACCCGCGCTTCGCGCTCGGGTTCGCGCGGCTGGTGACGCACTACTTTCGGAACGGCGCGTGGCTGGAAGAGGGGCAGCTGCTGCGGGACGCCGGACGGCTGGCGGGGATTCCCGGGGTGCTCATCCACGGGCGGCTCGATATGGGCGGCCTGGAGACGCCGTACCTGCTTCAGCGGGGGTGGCCAGGTTCCGAGCTCCAGGTCGTCGAGGAGGCAAGCCACTCCATTCACGAACCAGGGATGACGGAGCGGATTGTGGAGGCGACGAACCGCCTGGCGGAAGGCGGCTAGCGGGCGGGCGGTGTGCAGTTCTTCACAGAAAAAATTTCGTGGAACCCCTTGACTCCCGGTTTAAAGTGAACGATGATTCATTCAGTGAATGACGGTTCAGTCATTCACGCTGAAAGGACTCACCCTGATGCTTCACGAAATCGCTCAGTCACGCTTCAACGAACTTCGCGCCGCAGAGACGCGGATCAACCACCGCATCGCGTGGGAAAACATCTCGCGCATCGAACGCCTGGAACGTGCGCTCAAGTCGGCACGCGGTAGACTGCAGGGCATTACTAACCTCACCGCCAAGGCAAGCTAAATGGCCCGAGTCTCCGATGCACACCTCGAAGCGCGCCGCCAATCGATCCTCGCAGCGGCTACGAAGCTCTTTACGCAGAAGGGCATAGCCGCTGCGACGATGGCGGAGATTGCCGAAGAGGCGGGCATTTCGCCGGGCGCCATCTACCGGTATTTCGAGAACAAGGACGAGCTGGCGCGCGGCTGCATGAACCATTCGGCCGAGGCGATCAAGCAGGCGTGGGAGAACCCGCAGTTTGCCGAGATGTCGTTTTCGGCGCTCGCCGAGACCACGTTCGCCGAGCTGAACAAGCCCGATGACGCGATCGATACGCACCTGTTCCTTGAGCGTGCGCTCGTGGCTCTCCGCGAAGACGACCGCGACATGCTCGATGAGTTCGATGCGGACTTCCGGAAGATCAAGGACGGCATCGCCATCATGATGAGCGCCGAGTTCAAAGGCGCCGGCGACGTGGTTAACGTCGAGACGCTGGCCGAGGCGCTGCTCTCGTTCTACTGGGGGTCACGGCTGATCAAGCTGCTCCGGCCCCAGAGCGACGCGGGCCGGCAACTCCTGGAAGTGCAAAAGCTCATTCAGCGCGCCTTCGATACTGAGGCGCAAAAGAGCTAACCGGTTATCCGCGGCTCCAGCACCATCACGGTCAGGTCGGCGGGCAGGCCGGTGCGGCTGACGCTGATTTTTGGCTGTGCCTCCGGCTTCGTGCCGGTTTCCTTCAGGAAGTTCTCGAGCGGAAGCAAGTCGAGCGGTTCCTTCCCGGCTTTGTAGTTCATCGGGATAGCGAGCTTCGGCTCGATCTTGGTCATCACGTCGGCCGCCATGACGGGGCTGAACGCATTTCCTCCGCCAACGGGCAACAGAAGCACGTCGACATCCTTCAACTCGTCGAACTGGTTCGAGGTTGGGAGGCCGAGGTGGCCGATGCGGATCCCATCGATTTCGGCGACGAAGACGACGTTGCGCGCGCCATCGTTGCGCTTCTGAGCGATCCCGGTGACGAGCATGCCGCCGATTTCGTATTCGCCCGGGGCATCGAGGATCATGGCCTCGCCAGTGACGGCCTCGCGGTAGCTGTAGCCGGGGTCATCGCCGCGGCTCATCACCACGATATCGGCGGTCTGTTTGCCGAGCTGGAACCCGCTATCGGGCGGGCAGGGATCGGTCAGGACGGTGCCGTCCCTCCCCTTGAGGCGGAAACAGTTGCGGCCAAGGTAGGTGATCTCGACGGGCATGCAGCCATGCTATCGCCCGCACCCTTTACGGTCGCCTACTCGCGAGCCTTGCGGGCCGCTTCCATCGCCTGCTTCATCTGTTCGGGCAGCTCTTTGCCCGCGTCGGCGAAGGCCTTGATCTGCGCCTGCGCGGTGCCCTTGAAGACGGCGTTCATCTGCGTCTCGATCCAGTTGCGGTTCTCTTCCATCACCGAAAGCTGGCCCTGGAAGACGGGCGCGACGTAGCGGGCCCAGAGTTCGTAGCTTCGGAGGGTCTTCTCGGTGCTGGTCCATTCGTGGGCGAGGCCAAGGATGCCGCCGATACCGCCGGAACGCTCCTGGATCTTCTTCACGGCGGCGATGGCGTCGTCCGGCGTGCCGACGATGACTCCGTCGCGAGCGATGGCGCCATCGATATCCGGTGCGCCACCGGCAAAGGGCGGTGCGGCGCTGGGCGACGAGCTATCGAGGCGGTCGCCGACGTAGGCCTGGCGGCGGTAGCCCTCGCGCACGTCCGCGATCGCTTCTTCCTTCGAATCGGCCAGGTGGATGGGGATGACGACCTTCCAATCGGCGCGTGAGATGGGCTTGCCGGATTCGGCGGAAGCTTCTTCGGCCCAGCCCCAGGTGCGTTCGAAGGCATCGTTGCTGACGCCGGCGACGGAAAGCAGGCCGACGCCGTGCTTGCCCGCGGCGGTAGGCCCGCTGGGCGTGAAGCTGGCAGCTACGGCGACGTGCGGGTGAGGGTCGGTGTAGTTGGCCATCTGGAGGCGGCCATCGCGCAGCCGGAACCAGTCGGTCTCGATGTTCACCGGTTCGCGGGTGCGGAGGAGCTGCATGATGGCGTCGAGGGACTCCTCCATTTTGCGGCGCTGGGTCACGGGGTCGATGCCCATCATGTAGGCGTCGGAGGTTAGGGCGCCGGGGCCACAGCCGAGCATGGCGCGCCCTTCGGTCATGTGGTCGAGCTGGAGGAGCCGGTCGGCGACCATGAACGGGTGGTGGTAGGGGAGGGAGGTGACGCCCGTGCCGAGCTTGATGCGCTTCGTGCGCTCGGCGGCGGCGGCGATGAAGATCATGGGGTCCGCGATGATCTCCCGGGCGTAGCTGTGGTGCTCGCCGATCCAGACCTCGTCGTAGCCCAGGTAGTCCAGGTGTTCGATGAGTTGCATATCGCGCTTCATCGCGAGGGTCGGGTTTTCGCCGACGCGATGGAAGGGGGCGAGGAAGATGCCGAACTTCATGCGGTGGGGTTGATAGATCACGACGGGCCTCCGCCGGCTGTCCCGGCTTTCGGGCGGGATAGTACAGGATTTCCTTAGCGCGAGGCTAACAAGACCGGGGTGCTCGCAGCGCGTCCGTGTTGCCACCGGGCGTGCCGTAGGTGAGTATCACGGCGCAATTTGCCGGGGAGGCCGCGCTGTGTCTGATGTGTTGTTCGAAAAGCGGGATGGGGTGGGTCTCATCACGCTAAACCGTCCCGATAGCCTGAACGCGATGGGAGGGCGGCTGCTGCCGATGCTCGGCGAGTTCCTTGCGGAGTGCGAGGATGACCGGGAAGTGCGCTGCGTGGCGCTCACCGGGAACGGGCGCGGGTTCTGCGCCGGCGGCGATGTGAAGAACATGCAATCCCGGAACGACGGCAGCAGCACGCAGACGGCCGAGCGCGGTCCGGCGTTCTTCGTGACGTACCTGGAACGGCAGGCGGAGGAGCTTCGGCGCTGGCACGATTCGACCACGTTGAAGATGCACACGATGGCGAAACCGGTGGTGGCGCTGGTGAACGGCGTGGCCGTCGGCGCGGGGCTGAGCCTGACGCTCGGGGCGGACATACGGATTGCCTCGGACCGGGCGCGGTTCGGGACGGCGTTCCGGAACGTGGCGCTGAGCGGGGATTTCGGCGGGACGTACCTGCTGCCGAAGCTGGTGGGCATGGGGAAGGCCAGAGAGCTCTACTTCAGCGCCGAGATCCTGAGCGCGGAGAAAGCGCTGGAGATCGGCCTCGTGAACCAGGTGGTGCCCCACGACGACCTGATGACGGTGGGGTTCGAGTATTGCCGCAAACTGGCACAGGGCCCGACGGCGACGCTCGGACGGATCAAGTCGAACCTCAACCTTGGCGAGACGGCGACGTTGAAGGAGACGCTGGATCAGGAGGCGTTTTTGCAGCGGTTCAGCGGGCTGGCGGCGGATAGCCGCGAGGCGGTGCGGGCGTTCATGGAGCGGCGGGAGCCGCAGTTCACGGGGGAGTAGCCCTCACCCCCAATCCCTCTCCCGACGCTGCGGGAGAGGGGAGCCTGGGCTTGAGCACTTCCGGCACGAGTACGTTCGAGGAGAGAAACGACACATGGGTCAGCTAGATGGAATGGTCGCGATTGTGACGGGCGGGGCGCGTGGGATTGGCGCGGGCATCGCCCGGGTGATGGCTGCGCAGGGTGCGAACGTGGGGATCCTGGATCTCGACGGGGCCACGGCGTCGGAGACCGCGGCGTCGCTGCCGACGAAGTCGGTAGGGTTGGAAGCTGACGCAATCGTCGAGGAATCGATGGCGGCCGCCGTGAAGCAGGTTGTCGAACAGCTCGGCGGGCTGGACATCATGGTGAACAACGCCGGCGCGGGGCGCATGCCGCTCGACCCGGCGATCTTTCAAGCGCGGAACACGGGCGGCGGCCGCGTGGAGGACATGGCGGTGGAGAACTGGGACGAGCAGCTCGCGCAGAACCTGCGGAGTGCCTACCTGGGGACGAAGGTGGCGATGCCGCACCTGCGGGCGCGCGGCGGTGGCTCGATCGTGAACATCGCCTCGATCGCCGGGCTGGGGGCTTCGCCGACGCTGCCGGCGTACGCGGCAGCGAAGGCTGGCGTGATTTCGCTTTCGAAGAGCTGCGCACTGGAGTACGCGCCGGCGAATATCCGGGTGAACGCGATTTGCCCCGGGTTCCTGTGGACCCGCGCATGGGAGGGCCTCGCGACCGGGATGAAGATGAGCGTCCCGCAGATGAAGGACATGGACCCGCGTGACATCTTCCTGCAAGTGGTGAAGAACGGTGTGCCGCTTCAGCGCGAACAGACGCCGGAGGACATCGGCGAGCTGGCGGCGTTCCTTTCGAGCCCGGCTGGGCGGAATATCACGGGGCAGGCGATCGCGGTGGATGGCGGGATCACGCTGAAGTAGGGGCACGTGCGGCATGTCGGACGTACACGACGAGGCGCTCGAACTGTTCGAAGGGTGTGGCGCGGAATTCGCGGGCGGGCTCGCG
>CALFYR010000590.1 GCA_937954195.1 uncultured Dehalococcoidia bacterium | reverse complement strand
CGCCTGCTCGCCCGCCAGGTGCGAAATCCCAAAGCCGAAGTAGATGGTCAAGGCGGCGGGCAGGTACAATGGCTAGTACACAGTGGTCATCGTAGAACCAGCCGCCTTCCCGGATGAGGTGGAGTATCAGCTTGAGGGGTGGCAGTGGGTGGAAGTCAGGGACCTCCCGGCACACGACTGGCTCCCGGAGCTCATTGGCGCGCTCGCGCGATACGAGGTCGCGCCACTCCCGAGCGGCGATTAGTGGGACGGCACGTTTGGACGGCCTGGTTCGATGACGCCCTCGCTGCGGGCAATGGCGGCGACCTGGCGCTGCTCGCCGATGAGGCGCCCGATCTCGAAGCCGAAGTAACAGCCCGCGTGGCCGCCTTTCGAGCGCTGAGAACCGCCGGCACCACCGCCCTTGCGCGTCTCCAAGTCGATCGACTGGCCCGGAATGCGCCCGAGACTGCCGCAGCGCTGGCTGCGCAGGTCGATTCCAACCCGAACACCACGCCTGGGCCGACGCTCGCCCTGGTCCTGGCAGGACACATGATCGACGCACCCGGCCGGGATGCCCCCCGCTTCCCCCAGGATCTCGCGCCGGGAGTGGCCGAACGGGTCCGCGAAACCATGGCCCGCCTGGCATTTCGGCCCCGCGATAGGGCGGTCGTCAGCGCCGCCGCGGGCGGGGATCTGCTCCTCGCCGACGCCGCGATGGAGGCCGGTATGAACCTGACCGTCTGCCTGCCGTTTGACCGCGCTCGCTTCCTTGAGTCATCAGTGAACTACGCAGGAGATTCCTGGACGCGGCGATTTCGACAGCTCATTGACTCCCCGGGGGTGATCGTTCGCGAAATGCCGCCGGCGGCCGACCCGAACATCAATCCTTTCGAGCGAGTGAACCATTGGATGGCCTACCTCGCCCTCGCGAGCGAAGCCGACAATGTGCGGGGCATGGTGATCTGGGACGGCAGAGAAGGCGATGGGCCCGGCGGTGCTGGTCACATGATCGGTCTGCTCCAGGAGCTGGGTGTTCCGGTGGATGTGATACGACCCTGAAGGCGGCGCATGCCGCCGTGGCGGCTCCGCTCCGACACGGTGTCAAAACCACCGCGTCGGCCCGTATCATGCGCGCCACAGAGTGGGCCGGCTGGCCCGTGGAGGCGCAATGGACTTCAGGGATGTGACGTTCGAGGTTCGCGATAACACCGCGTGGATAACACTGAACCGGCCCGAAAAGCTGAACGCCGCCACCTGGTCGACCTGGGCGGAGATCGAAACGGCGATCGACCTGGCCGAAGCTGACGACGACATTCGCTGCATAGTGCTCACGGGCGCCGGCCGGGGTTTTTGCGCCGGTACCGACCTCACGGCAGACCCAACGCAATCTGAATTTCCGCGCCCGGTTTCGGGCCGGGAGGCCCTACTCCGTTCGCGATTCCTGGGACCGGAACGCGTCCACCGCTGCCGGAAGCCGGTGATCGGTGCTATCAACGGCGTCGCGGTTGGAGCGGGGCTGTCCCTGGCGCTCGCCTGCGACATCCGGGTTGCGGCGGCCTCCGCGCGGTTCAGCGCCATCTTCGTGAAGCGAGGCATCTCACCGGATACGGGAGTAACCTGGTTTCTGCCGCGCCTCGTAGGGAACGACCGGGCACTCGAAATGCTCTGGACTGGCCGGATGGTTGGCGCCGAGGAGGCCGTGCGGTTGGGCCTCGCGACAGAGTCCGTGGCCGACGATCAGCTTCGCGCGCGGGCGACCGAGCTCGCAGGATCGATCGCGCACGGGCCATCGATTGCGATCGAGATTGCCAAGCGGCTGGTGCGCGAGTCCGAAGGCCGTGACCTGGTCACGCAGATCGAGCAGGAGGAATACCTGCAGGGTGCGACCCGTGGCACCGAGGACGCGAAGGAGGGCCGGCTCTCATTCCTGGAAAAGCGGGAGCCCCGGTTTACCGGCCGCTAGCAGCGGCGGCTACTCCTCCAGGATGTGGCGGGCCTTGTGCGCCGCGGGACCGTCGATGACCACCTCGCCGATGCGCGCGACGTAAGAGCCTTCGGCGCGGGCCGCATCGTACGCAGCGAGCGCCTTGCCGGCGAACTCGCGGGCTGCCGGCGATGGCGCGAACAGCGTGTTCGCGTTCACCACATAGCGAGGATCCGGGAGGATGGCGCTGGCGAACCCGGTCTCTGCGAGGTACGTCAGTTCGAGGCCATCCGTGTACACCATCGGTGCGTGGCCGTATGCGCGGGAGACGGCCACTACCTTGCCGCGCGCGTACGCGAGCCGTTCGCCGCGCTGCTCGTCGCGTCCACCGATGTCGTGCGCATAGCGCCGGGTATGGAAGACGAGCCCGCCAACGCGCGGCGCAGCAGCAGCGATCGTCTCAGCCTTCAACATACCGCGGGCGGTATCGATCAGCGGGTAGAGCGCCGTGTCGCCCGGTTCGATGCTTCGCTTCAGCTCGAACTCCCGCAGCAGGACCGCCGTATCGCGGACATCCTGCGGTTCAACCGCATGAGGAATGAGCACACCCTTGAGACCGGGCGAGAGCAACGCGTCGATGTCATCGCGGAGGAGCCGCGTGCGTGGATGGTTCAGGACGGCCAGCGCGGCCTTCCCGGCATCCACGGTGCGCCCGACCGCCTCGGCGATGCGCGCCCGCAGGGCGGCGATCGGTTCCGACGCATCAGCAACGGTAAACAAGAGCGCATCGCATGGCGATGCCAGGGCCTCGTCGATGCCTCCGAGCGAGGCCGGTATCGCTACAATGCTTCGTAGGCGCATGGTCAGGACGTCCCTCCGATGTAACCGCCCACGATGATAGGGGGCGGCTGGAGGGCTGCAAGGTGGACATCCTGTTTCAGGGCCATCATCCCCTGCATGTGGTCCAGCGCGTGGCGGTACATCAGTTCGGCCACCCACTGGCAGGTAAGCGGCCCCCACCGGGTGTCGGTGCGGTAGCGCGTCCAGGTCAGGTCGTTCATCTCGCGGAAGATGGCGAGTTCCTCGTCGCGGATGCGTTGGATTCCGGCGACCAGCATCGAAACAGGTTCATCCAGGTGGTATCGCTCGCCGTGCCACTCGCGGCGGCTGTAGTCGAGGGGATCCAGCATCTCGGGCACCGTCGCCCACCGAAGCAGCGGCAGGTACACCTCCTGCTCCATGTCGCGAAGGTGCGACAGGTGCTCGTGGATCGACCACTCTCCGGCCGAAGGTTTGTAGTGCGATTGTTCGGCGGATAGGCCCCGCGCGATCCACGCGATGTCATCGGTAATGGAACGGAGGCGGGCGGTGAGTTCGCTTCGGTAGTTCGACGTTTCGCTCACAATTCGACTCCGGTTATGGCAGGTTGGGGCGAGTATAGGTGATATCGATCACCTGTGCGAGCAGATCTTTTCAGGCAGCCCCGACGGTCCCGGCCCATTCCCGCGCCGCGTCGCGGAGGAGATCCGCGGCGCGTTCCATTGCATCGGCCAGCGACAACGCACGTGAGGCAAGCGTGATTACACCCGGCTCGTCCGAGCGGCCGGCGAAGACGACGGCAGGCTTCGCGTTCTCGTTGGCGAGCGCGAGGATGCGCCCTGTCACCTTCCCCTGGCCGGACTGCCCATCGAAGCTCCCTTCGCCAGTGACCACCATGTCTGCTTGCTGGAGCCGGTCGCGGAGCCCCGTCGCTTCCGCCACCACGTCGAACCCGCTCACGATCCTGGCGCCGAGGAATGCGGCAAGGCCGAGCGCGAGCCCGCCGGCCGCCCCGCCTCCAGGCAGCGCCGCCGCGTTCATGCCGAACCTTCGCCGCACGACGGCCGCATATCGGAACAGCGCCTCCTCGAGCTGGTCCACCTCCGCGGGGGAGGCGCCTTTCTGAGGGGCGTAGATCCGGGCAGCGCCGGTCGGTCCGCAAAGGGGATTGGTGACATCCGTTGCGACGACGACTTCGATCGCAGCGAGCCATGCGGGCGGTTCCCACGCGATGTGTTCGAGGCGCGCGAGCGCTGCACCTCCGGGCGGAAGGTCGTTGCCAGCCATGTCCAGGAACCGTGCGCCCAGCGCGCGCAGAGCGCCGGCGCCGCCGTCGGTGGTCGCGCTTCCACCCACGCCCACAAGGATGCGTGGCGGTGCTTCCATGGCGGCCTCGCGAATGAGTTCGCCCACGCCGAACGAGTCCGCACCCGACGCGTCCCGTTCTTCCGGGGTGAGATGAAAGAGCCCGTTCGCCTGCGCCGCCTCGATAATGATTTCGTTGGTCCCGCGCACCGCGAGGTAGCGTGCGACGGTCGGCCGGCGGAGCGGGTCGTGGACGGCGATGGCAACGATATCGGTGCGCAGCGCCCGGCGCACGGCGTCGATGAAGCCCGGGCCGCCATCGGACATGGGGAGGAGGTCGAGGGTCCAGCCGGGCCGGGCGCTGGCGATGCCTTCCGCGATCGCAGCGGCCGCCTCCTC
>CALFYR010000589.1 GCA_937954195.1 uncultured Dehalococcoidia bacterium | reverse complement strand
GACCGCGCCTGGGACGAGCAAGACCTCGCCGGACTTCGCGAAGCGTACGGATTCCCGGTTTTCGCGGGTGTCGAACTCACGACCGATATGGGGCACGTCCTCGCCTTCGGCTTAAACCCGGCTTCGTACTCAGCCCTAGCAGCCGAGGTCTTCGAATCTGCCGGTCGCGAAGGTGCTCTCCTGTACCTGGCGCACCCTGCCCGCGATGGTCTGCTGCGTGTCTCGGCGGATACGGTGAAGTTCTTCGAGTCCGTCGAGGCGATCAACGGTTCGGATTCGCGCTTGCAGAACATGGCGGCTACCGGCCTGGCGGGCGGGTTCCGCCTCCCGGGCATCGGAGGTTCCGATGCGCACTCGGGTGAAGAGGTTGGACGGGCGGCGACGCGATTCGAGCGGCCCATCGCGAGCCTTGACGACCTGCTGCGAGAGCTTGCCGCGGGACGGTACGAAGCCGTTGCACTCGGCTAGCCGGCCGATCCGGTACGCTCTCGCGATGCGCACCACCATCTACCACCTCATCGGCGCTCCCGGGGTTGGCAAGTACACGGTCGGCAAAGAACTGGCGGCGATCACCGGTGCCCGGCTCGTCGACAATCACAGCATTAACAACGTGCTCTTCAATGTGGTCGGACAGGATGGCTTCAAGCCGCTACCCGCTGAGATCTGGCCGCGCGTATCGGAAATCCGGCGCATCGTCCTGGACACGATCATGCAGGTTTCGCCGGCCCATCTGTCGTTCATCTTCACCAATTACATCCAGGGTGAGAACGAAGCTGAGTACGCGCTGTTTCTCGAGAACGTCGCAGTGGCGGAGATACGTGGCAGCGTGTTCATACCAGTGCTGCTCACCTGCGACTCGGATGAGTTGATGAATCGCATCGGCTCTGATTCGCGCCGGGAACGGATGAAGCTGTTGAACCCGGTTCTGGGCCGGCAATTCAACGAAGCCCCGCGGTTCACAACCGACCACCCGAATTTCATCGTCCTGGACGTGACGTCGGTAGAGCCCGCTGAGTCAGCCCGATTGATCCGCGACTGGGGCGAGAGTCGCCCGGGTTAGTCCGCGGCCTGGAGCTTCTGAAACTTACCGTGGAGGTCGAGTAGCGTGGCGAAGTGGTCCAGCGCGTGCCAGAGGGCCTTTTCCGCGAGCCATGCGAGGTCGATCACCTCGCCGTCGGGCCAGGTCCCCGTGCGCTTCCACTGCTCGGGGCTGAGCGACTTGAAGCGCTCATAGGTTTCGGCGCGCGCCGCCATGAACCGTTCCGCCAGGTCGGCGATGTCGTCATCCGGCGTGTACTGGGTTTCCATAAACAGCTGGCTCTCGAAGCGTTCCAGGACAGGACGATCCTCTGAGAGGATGCGTTCAATGCGTGGTTGGAAATTCAGGGTCTCCACCGCCAGGAGGTGGAACACATGCTGGTGCGCACTCCACTCTCCATCGAGCGCCTGGTGCTGCCATGGCGCGACCAGCGATGAGGCCCAGTCAACGCCCTTCACACTGAGTTGAAGGCGAGCCATGAGCGTCGGGTCGGGGATTCGGCGTTCGGTCATGGGGCAACACCTCGGCAATGCGGGAATTTCCGGACGGAAGTCATCGGCTCCCCGATGCCTTTACAACCACGGACGGTACTACCCTGATGTCAGGATGGCCATCGATCCGTCGGCGAACGGCAAACCGTCTTCTGCGCACGTCTCCCTGCATGAAGCAGGGGCGATCGCGTGGGCGCGCGGCGGTGTAGCCGGTGCGGTGGGTGGCCCGCGCTTCTCGGTCCCTTCGGCCGAAACCCTGGAGACGAGCGGCAGCCGGCAGTCCATCCGGTCAAAGCCGGCGGCGGCGGCTAGTTCGGCGGAACTCACCACTCCCCACACCGCCATCCATTCGGCTTCGAGCGGCCCGACCGACCCGAACCGCTGGGATGGCATGCTCAACCGCCTTGGCCAGAAGTACAACGTCCCGCCGCTCTTCCTGAAGGCGGTCATGCTCATCGAAAGTGGCGGCCGCCCGGACGCGGTGGGCGACGGCGGTGCATCGGTCGGGCTATTCCAGCTCCATGAGCGCGGCTACGGCCACGGGATGGGTGATTCGCGGTACGACCCGGAGATAAACGCCGAACGCGCCACGAAGGGCCTCGCGGAAGCGTGGCATGCGGGCGAAAAAGCCGGCTACACCGGTGAATTCGCGATTCGCTCCGCCTACGACTACTCGTTCAACCCCGGTGGCGGCTTCAAGTACCAGGGTGACGCACTCGTACGCACGTACAACAAGCTGCTCTCCGAACAGGGCCTCCCGCCTTTGGCATAAGGCTGTAACCCTTCCTCCCCTGCGGCTTTCCCTTCAAGTGCTATCATCGAAGTTCGCGAAAAACTCGCGCCCGCGATGCTCCAAGGGAGGTGGCCCAGATGGTGACGGCCGGGTATCTCGAAAAAACCGTAACTGTAGATGGGCTGAAACTCGCCTATCAGGAATGGGGCAACCCTTCCGCGCCACCCGTGGTGATGCTCCACGGCTTCGGCGTCTCTGGCCATATGTTTGATGAGTTCGCCGAGCGCATGCAGGATCGCTACCGCCTTCTCGCGCTCGACCAGCGCGGCCACGGCGATAGCGATTGGAGCGAAGAAGGCGATTACTCGCGGGATGCGTTCATCGCCGATGTCGAGGCCTTCCGGCAGACACTCGGACTCGAGAAGTTCCACCTCGTGGGACACAGCATGGGCGGCTTGAACGCCGTCGCCTACACGAATGCACACCCGGATCGTGTCCGCACGCTCGTGCTCGTCGATGTTGGTCCCGAAGCCGCGAAGCAGGGCGTCGACAACATCATGCGCTTCACGCGTGGCCCGGACGAGCTCGAGTTCGAAGAGTTCGTCGAGATGGCGCACCGGTTCAACCAGCGGCGCACGATCGAGAACATCCGTGAACGCATGCGTCACCGCCTGAAGCAATCCGAATCGGGCAAGTGGACGTGGAAGTTCGATCGGCGCTTCCGTGACCCGGAGAGCGGACTCAAGATTGGGTCCGGCCTGAGCAACGATGAGTCCTGGCAGTTGTTCCGCAACATTGCCGCACCGACGCTCATCGTCCGCGGCGGCGAGAGCGACGTGCTTACTCCGTCGGTCGCCGAACGCTGCGCGCAGGAGATGCAGCACGCGCGCCTTGTGGTGGTGCCTGGCGCCGGGCACAGCGTCCCCGGCGATAGCCCCGACGCATTCACCGAGGCCGTCCGGGAGTTCCTGGCCGATGTGGAACGTGGGCAGTTCGAATCCGTCGCCGCCGAAGCGCCACCGCTCGAGCG
>CALFYR010000588.1 GCA_937954195.1 uncultured Dehalococcoidia bacterium | reverse complement strand
CTGTGCCTGGCGGCGAGGAGCTCGGCGGCTGCATTGAGGTCGGACGGTTCGATGGGACGGACGACAAGGCGGGGTGGCATGTGGCAGTCTGATTCGCGGAAAGCCTGCTTTTCAAGTGGCGCTGGCGTGTTACGCGTTGTGTTACAATCAGATTAAATCCTTCAGGGAGGAAGTATGAGCACCCAGACTGCTGATGCCGAAGAGGCTGTGAAGCGCGCGAGCGCCCACCTCTACGAGGCGATGACCCACCACTACGGACCGCTCGACCTCGCGGCGCATCAGCCGCTGGTGAAGGCGATCTCCGAATACGGCCAGCGGAGCCGCGAGCATGACGAGGACGGCGTGAAGCGCGCGAGCGAGCACGTGTATGAAGCGCTCACGAAGCATTTCGGCCCGCGGGACCTCGCCGCAAACGACCCCGTCGTTCATGCACTCTCTGAGTACGGGAAGGCCTGCCGGGACGCCGGCGTCCGCTAACCGCTCTGATATCGATTCCGTGGGACAGCATGAAGGCCGGCGATTGCCGGCCTTCTTCGCGTGGGTTGGAGGTGCAGGATTAGCAGTCGCCGAGGCGCTCGCGGAGCGTCCCGAGCAGGCTGGCAATCGGGATGCGCTCTTGCTCCTGGGAGTCGCGCTCCCGGATGGTGACCGCCTCGTCTCCGGCCACGCCGTTCTCCCCGACGGTCTGGAAGTCAATCGTGACGCAGTAGGGGGTCCCGATTTCGTCTTGCCGGCGGTACCGTCGGCCAATCGACTGCGTCTCGTCGAACTGCGTCATGAAGTGCGGGCGGAGCATGTCATAGACCTTCCGTGCCGTCGGCCGAAGGGCGTCGTTTTTGGAGAGGGGCAGCACGGCAACCTTCACGGGCGCGATGTTGGGCCGGAAACGCAGAACAACGCGCTTCTCGCCTTTTTCATCGACCTCCTCGTCGTAGGCTTCGAGCATCGTGACTGCCAGCGTTCGAGTTAGACCAGCGGCGGGTTCGATGACCCACGGAACGACGTGTTCCTTCGTGTCTTCATCGAAGTAGGTCACGGGCTTGCCCGATTCCTTTGCGTGGGCGCCGAGGTCGTAGTCCGTGCGCGCGGCCACGCCTTCGAGTTCGCCCCAACCCCAGGGGAAGAGGTACTCGACATCGGCTGTGCCGGCGCTGTAATGCGAGAGTTCTTCCTTTTCGTGGTACCGAATCCGGAGCCGCGACGCATCGATACCAAGGACATCCCGGTACCAGCTGAGCCGCGCGTCGATCCACTCCCTGTGAAGGGCGAGGTACTCCTCAGGGTTGTTGCGGTCCTTTGGCGGCATGCAGAAGTACTCCATCTCCATCTGCTCGAACTCGAGCGTCCGGAAGATGAACTTCCCGGGCGTAATCTCGTTCCGGAAGCTCACGCGGCTCTGGGCGATGCCGAAAGGCAGCTTCCGGCGCATCGAGCTCACCACGTTCTCGAAGTTCACAAAGATGCCCTGGGCGGTTTCCGGGGGCAGGTAGGCGATGCTGTCTTCATCGGCGACGGTGCCCACCTGCGTTTTGAACATCAGGTTGAACATGCGGGGTTCGGTAAGTTCGCCGCCATCGTTGGGGCACAGGTACTCGCCCGCGGCGTTCTTCTTGGGTTCGCCATACTGCCCCTCGGCGATGTGATCGACGCGCCAGCGCATCTTGCACTTCTTGCAGTCGGCCAGGGGGTCGTGGAACGTGGCTACGTGGCCGCTTGCCACCCACACGCGCGGGTTCGTCAGCATCGCGGCGTCCAGGCCGACCACGTCGTCGCGCTCCCGCACCATTGAACGCCACCAGGCCTCTCGGATGTTGCGTTTGAGCTCCACGCCGAGTGGTCCGTAGTCATAGGCATTGGCGAAGCCGCCGTAGATTTCGGCGGAGGGGAAGACGAAGCCGCGGCGCTTCGCGAGCGAGACGATAGTTTCGAGGTCGGGTGCGGGCACGAAGTAGGTTCCTTGACGGCGAGGGCACCCCGGTGGCTCCGGACCATCCTCAGCCGGTGATGAACCTCCAGCCTAGCGCAGGCACTGGCAAGGGGCTCGGTCAGGTGAGTCGGTTGCGAATCTCGTCATCCGAAAGCGGTACATCGAAGACCTTGTTACGCGACGTTGCGCCGACGATGAGCACGACGTCACGTCCGGGTAGGCCCAGCGCACCGGCGAGGAGGCGGGCGACCGCCTGGTTGGCGGCGCCATCGGACGGAGGTGCGGTGACGCGGACGCGAAGACTGCCGGCGGCGTCGAAACCTTCAATGGCGTCGCGGCTAGCGCGCGGGGTAACCCTGACCGGGAGTCGTGACACGACATCAGCCTATGGGAATTGTGTTCGAAAGGGACTAGAACATTTGTTTCGCATCGTCTAGGATTGCCCCGACGGTTGAGCCGGGTGGTAACATCGGAAGCCGTACAAACGCTTAAGCGGGTGATCCATGGCAGACACAGACCGCGCGCGGGCTCTCGACCTTGCGCTCTCGCAGATCGAAAAGCAGTTCGGCCGTGGGGCCATCGTGAAACTCGGCGAGGCCAGCGCGACGCCGATCGAGGTGATATCTACGGGGTCGCTCGCACTGGATATCGCGCTTGGCGTCGGCGGCATTCCCCGAGGCCGCGTCACCGAGATCTTCGGTCCGGAATCTGCCGGTAAGAGCACGCTTGCTCAGCACATCATGGCCGAAGCCCAGAAGCTCGGTGGAACCGCGGCGTATATCGATGTCGAGCACGCCATGGACCCGACGTACGCCCGAGACCTGGGTATCAAGCTCGAAGACCTTCTCGTCAGCCAGCCCGATACCGGCGAGCAGGCGCTCGAAATCTGCGAGGCGCTCGTGCGCTCGAACGCTGTGGACATCATTGTCGTGGACTCGGTCGCGGCGCTTGTTCCGCGGGCGGAAATCGAAGGTGAGATGGGCGACGCTCATGTGGGTCTCCAGGCCCGGTTGATGTCGCAGGCGCTGAGGAAGCTGACCGCAACCATCGCGAGGACCAGCACGTCCGTCATCTTCATCAACCAGCTGCGAGAAAAGGTTGGCATCGTTTTCGGAAACCCCGAGGTGACGCCCGGCGGCCGCGCGTTGAAGTTCTACTCGTCGGTCCGTATAGACATTCGCGGTGTCGATTCGATTAAGCGCGGAACCGATGTGGTCGGGCGCCGGGTGAAGGCGAAGATCGTGAAGAACAAGGTCGCGCCGCCGTTCCGCCAGGCCGAATTCGACATCATGTTTGAGTCGCCTCGAGGCATCAGCCGCAGTGGTGACATCATCGACCTGGGGGTGGAGAAGGCGATTCTCACGAAGAGTGGAGCCTTCTATAGCTACGGCGATATGCGCATCGGACAGGGTCGGGAGAATGCCAAGCAATTCCTGGAGGACAATCCGGAACTGGCGCAGGAGATTGAAACGGAGATCCGCCGCGAGGCCGGATTGCCGGCTCCCGGCAAGGCAGCGCAGGAGCCGGTTGCGGCACAATAGCCCGGTATGAACGAACCTCCCAGTCCGACGATCGCAAGTATTCGGTCGGTAGCCCGAGGGCGTCAGCGAGTGCTCGAACTCAGCGACGGACGGGAGTTCCTGTTCAGCCATGAGGCCGTAGAGCGCGTCGGGGGCATCCGCGAAGGCGAGCCCATCGATGAGGCGGTCCTTCGCGCTCTCGATGAAGCCGAAACGCGCGTCAACGCGCACGAGGCGGCTCTTCGTTTGCTGTCGCATCGCCCGCGTAGCGAGAAGGAGATGAAGACACGCCTCGCTATGCGCGGCTTTCCTCCCGACGCCATCGATTCGGAGGTTGAGCGGCTCCGTTCGGCGGGACTCCTGGATGATTCGAAATTCGCTGCCGCATGGGTGGAAGACCGGAAGCGTCTCTCGCCGCGAGGCAAGCGCATGATGCAGTACGAACTCCTTGGACGAGGCATCGATCCGGAATCAGCCGCCCGCGCAACAGAGGGCGTCGATGACCGCGACCTCGCGCTCGAACTGGCACGGGCGCGTGCCCGCCGGGCGTCCCGCGCCAGCTACGAGGCATTCGTGGCCAAGGTCGGCGGTTACCTGCGAAGGCGGGGATTCGACTACGAAGTGACGGCCTCGGTGACGCGCGCGGTCTGGGAAGAGGGTGAAGCGGAGGACGGCGTTACGGACGAGTTTGCGAGTCAATCCAGCGCTGAATGAACGGCCGTTTTGCAGCGGCTCGCGAGTCTGGCAGAATCAGTTGCATGAAAGGACGGCGTCGCCCGGCGCCGTTACAGGAGGCAGCATTTGGAACTCCGCTTCGGAGAAAAAGAAGAAGCCCTGCGCCAGGAGGTTCGCACGTTCCTGAAAGCGAACAATGGCGCGGCCGATAAGCCCGGCCGCGGCGGCTTTGGAAACAACACCGACGACGATTTCGAGTTCGCGAAGGGCTTCAACAAGAAGCTTGCAGAGCGCGGCTGGATCGCGCCGGCCTGGCCCAAGGAGTATGGCGGGCTGGGAGCCAGCATCTATGAACAGATGGTGTTCAACGAGGAGTTCGGCTACTGGGGCGCGCCCGACACGGGCACCCGTGGCTTCGGCGTCGGCATGATCGGCCCCACCCTCATCATCCACGGCAACGAGGAGCAGAAGAAGCGCTACCTCCCCCGCATCACCAGCGGCGAGGATATCTGGTGCCAGGGCTACAGCGAGCCGGGGGCCGGCTCAGACCTTGCGAGCCTCCAGACTCGGGCCGTGCGCGATGGCGACGAGTACGTCATCAACGGTCAGAAAATCTGGACGTCGGGCGGCCACCGCGCGAACCAGATGTTCTGCCTGGTCCGAACAGACCCCGAAGCTCCGAAGCACCGCGGAATCAGCTTCCTCCTCATCGACGACATCAAGAATGTCGCGGGCCTCACCATCCGCCCGCTCATCAACATGGCCAACCGTCACCACTTCAACGAGGTCTTCTTCGAAGACGTGCGCGTCCCGGCTCGAAACCTCATTGGCGAGGAGAACCGCGGCTGGTACGTGGGCATGACGCTGCTTGACTTCGAGCGCTCGGGCATCGGCACCACGGCGAGCCAGAAGCGGACGCTTGAAGGACTGGCAGCCAACCTCCGCGAAGGGCCGGCGGATCGCCGCAAGGCCTACCGCACGAAGCTCGCCGACCATGTCGTGGCGAACAACGTCGCGCGGTTCCTCGGCTACCGGATTGGCTACATCCAGGCGAACGGAATGGTGCCGAACTACGAGGCCTCCGTGGTCAAGATTTTCCAGTCGGAACTCGGTCAGCGCATCTACAACTTCGGGGTGAACATGCTCGGTCTGTCCGGCCAGTTCGTGCCGGAAGAGTCACGCGCGCCGTTCGCGGGCGATATGCCGGAGTCCTACATCCAGGCGGTGCCTTCGAGCATCTACAGCGGCTCGAACGAGATCCAGCGCAATATCATCGCGACGCGGGGCCTCGGCCTGCCGCGCGGATAGTCCGGTTCATCAACCGACTCCATCAGGGGCACTCATCATGAGTGCCCCTGTTGTGTTGTGCGGGCCTAGAATGAACCGGTGCTCAACACCGGAGCCTTCGAACGGCGGCTCGCGGCCACGGGGACTTTCGGATTGGTCGCCGCGTTCGCTTTCCTCGCGATGCTTGCCTACTGGCAGGTCTGGCGGACTGACCTCGCTAACGAGGAATGGAATCCTCGGCTGCTTTCCGAGTACTACGATCCGCTGCGCGGGCGCATCCTCGATCGTGAAGGCAACGTGCTCGCCGAGTCTTACTCTGGAGGCGTCAGGCGGTATCCGGATGCTTCGGTTGCGCACCTGCTTGGCTACCTGGATCCGAGGTACGGTTCGCAGGGAATAGAGCTTGCGTACAACGAGGTGCTCGCGGGGCGCGAGGTATCGGGCTGGCTTGGCGCGTTCCGCTCCGAATTCGACCGGCAGCGCCGCCGCGGGAACGACGTGCAACTCACCATCGAACCAGAAGCCCAGGCAGCAGCCGCGCAGGCGCTCGGCTCGCGCATCGGCGCGGTTGTCGCACTCGATCCGCGGACGGGCGAAGTCCTGGCCATGGTCAGCGTGCCGACCTACGATCCGGGGAACCTTGGCACGTTCGGCGAACAGCTGCTGGAGGACCCCAACTCACCCCTGTTGAACCGGGCGACCCAGGGCCAGTATCCGCCCGGCTCAACGTTTAAGACCGTCACGGCCATCGCAGCGCTTCGGACGGGATTGATGACCCCTGAAACCGTCGTCGAATGCCCCGGGGAGATCGTCATCGATGGGTTCCCGATCTCCTGCCGAAACACATCGCAGGGTGTCGGGACGTATCCCTTCAAGCACGCGTTCACGTACTCGGTCAACGCCATCTTCGGGCAGGTTGGCGTGGCGCTCGGGTGGGCGACCCTGGCGGAGCAGTCTGCCGCGCTGGGAATCGGCAGGGAACTTCCGTTCTCGCTCGCGACCGCCGATGGGCAGTTGCATAGCGAGGACGCGGACCTTACGGAGGTCTTGCTCGCAACGACGGCATTTGGCCAAGGAGAACTCCTGGCGACTCCGCTCCAGATGGCGGCGATCGCAGCAGCGATCGCGAACGGCGGAGAGCTGGTGCTCCCACGGGTGGCCCTCGCGGAAATCGCAGACGGCGAGGCCGTCACCGAACTCGAACCCCCGACCCGCCGCAGGCTGCTGGACGAAGACCTTGCCGCTACCATGACAGACTTCATGCTCTCCGTGGTGCAGGCAGGACAGGCATCGGGTCTCAACATTCCTGCAGGCCAGGTAGCCGGCAAGACTGGTACAGCGGAAGCCGGCGACGGCACGTCGCACGCGTGGTTTATCGGCTTCGCTCCCGCCGATGACCCGCAGGTGGCCGTGGCCGTGTTCGTGGAACGGGGGGGACAGGGCGGCGTTGTAGCGGCGCCAATCGCCGGCGAGGGCATTCGGGCGGTGTTGGCCGAATGACACAACCCGGTCCACGACTTGAGCGATTCCTGGAACAAGCGGCGAGGGCCGTCTCGGGAACCGGCCTGCACCCGATCGCCGTCCTGCAACGCGTGCAGGAAGCAGCGGAGCGGGCCATCCGCGACGCTTCCATCCCGAACCGCTTTCGCGTTGAATTCTCGGCCGTCGACCGTAGCCGGATGGCCAGGATCGAGCGACAGCTCGTCTCGGGCATCGAGAGAATGCTTGATGAGATGACCGCGGAACGGGGCCTGGCTCGCCTTGCCCCGTGGGACATCACGCTCATCGAAGGGGAAGGCGTCGGAGCCGCCGAGGTCAGGGTCACGGCGACGTTCGCCCAGCCGGCACATCGCGAGGTGGCCTCTCCCGATTCCCTGGAGCGCCGCACGCAGGTCATCACCCGTGTCCGGGGAACTGTCCTGGTGCTTTCGGATGGGACGCGCGTCCGAATTCTGCACACGCCGTTTGTGATCGGCAGAGCACCCGGCTGCGACCTCGTGGTCCCGGACCTGAGCGTCTCGCGGCGCCACGCGGTGGTACGAAGCGACGCCGCGGGCCCGCTGGTTCTGCACGACCTGGAAAGCAGAAACGGCGTGGCCGTGGGCGAAGCGCGAGTCAGCGAATTGCCGCTCACCCCGGGTGCAACCTTCTCGCTCGGCGAGGCCACGTTCACGGTCGAGGCGGGCGAATGAGCGGTTCGACCGAACTCCTCCTGCTGCGGCTGGCGATGCTCGCGCTCATTCTCGGGTTCGCCTGGGTGGTCTCCCTCAGCCTGCGCCAGTCGTGGCTGCCGCGAGAACGCGTCGAGCGCCACCGTACGGGACAGGGCAAAGGATGGAGGCTGGTGGTGCTGGCCCCGGGTGACTCGGGGTTGCCCGCAGGCGCCGAATTTGGACTGGCCGGAGCGATGACGATCGGCCGCGACGGCGATGCCGGGATTCTCAT
>CALFYR010000587.1 GCA_937954195.1 uncultured Dehalococcoidia bacterium | reverse complement strand
CGGCACAGATGGCCGCGTGGTGTTCCGTGACCTGGACCCGGACTACACGCGGCGGGTGGAACCCGCCGACCTGCTCCATGCGCTGCGAGCACTCGTGAAGTAACCAGGGTTTCAACTGAACTTCGCCGAGCCGATCTCACGTTGCGCCATCCAACGCGGTAGCATCGTCGCGACTAACGCACGGAGTTGCTTGATTGCCGAAGACTTTCGCTGGCCAGGTCCGGTTCGGGATTCACGCCGGCCCGCAGCACACCACCTACGCTGACTACCTTTCGCTCTGGCGAACGGTCGAGGACCTCGGTTACGACTGGGCGTCCGTGTTCGACCATTTCGTGCCCATCCAGACAGACCCTGAGGGGCCGTGTTTCGAAGGGCTCACCCTTCTCTCCGCTTTGGCCGCTCAGACCACGAAGATCAGGTGCGGCATCCTCGTCGTGGGCAACACGTACCGGCACCCGGCGGTGCTGGCAAACATCGCGACGACCATCGACCACGTAAGCAAGGGCCGTCTCGAACTCGGGGTCGGCGCGGGCTGGTGGGAGATGGAACACGAGGAGTACGGCATCCCGCTGCCGCCCATCGGCCGCCGTATCCGGATGATGAGTGAGGCGCTCCCCATCCTGAAGGGCCTGTGGACGAACCATCGGACGACGTTCGAGGGCCGCTATTACCAGCTCACCGACGCGCTTTGCGAACCCAAGCCGGTGCAGTCGCCACACATTCCGCTTTGGGTCGGCGGCGCGGGTGAGCAGCTGACGCTCAAGGCCGTCGCGGAGTATGCCGACGGCTGGAACACGTTCTTCATGCCGCTCGATGCCTACAGACAGAAGCTTGAGGTGCTGGCCGGCCATTGCCGGCGCGTCGACCGCCAACCGGAGTCCATTCGGAAGCAGCTCGTGATGCAGGCGGTGGTCTCGAACAATGCTGGGCGGCTCGACGAGCAGATGCAGGCGCTCATCAGCGCCCGCGGCGGAAGCGCGGACGCGATTCGGCAGCGGCTCGTGATGGGCAC
>CALFYR010000586.1 GCA_937954195.1 uncultured Dehalococcoidia bacterium | reverse complement strand
GCGACCACTTCCTCTCGGAGCTGAAGTACATCCTCCATCGCTTCCCTGGCGATGCGGTCGCGATCGTTTTCGATCGGTGCTGTCGCGAGCTTCGCGAGGGTCTCGCGGCGGAGGGCCGAGTGTGCCGCAACTCCTTCGGGCGAGAAGTCGGACATCTCGGCGTCGTGGCCCGGGATACCCATCCCGGTTGCGCTGATTGGGTCGAGTTCTGCAATCGCATCGACGTAGTCGCTCGCGATGTCATAAATGGCAGTCATGGCCGCCCTCCGTTTTTGGGTGGTGAGTTCGGGATTATGCCTCCCACGGCATCCCCGCCGCGAGGCGCATGAAGTCGGCGTGCACACCCGGGGTCGCCGCAACGACGGCGCGCGACTCGATCGTCGCCGTCGAACCGTCGCGGTTTGTAACGACTCCACCAGCTTCGCGGACCAGGATCAGGCCGGCCGCGACGTCCCACGGCTGCAGGTCGGAGTGTACGAAGATGTCCCAGCGCCCCCCGGCAAGGTACGCGAAGCCGAGCGCCGCCGACCCGGAAATGCGGAGGCTCTGCATGTCCGGCCAAAGGTGGGAGGCGAGTTCCAATTGGCGCTGCGCCCGGCTCGCGTCGTAGCCCATATCCAAAGCAACCACCGAATCAAACACGGTGCTCGCATCGCCCACATGCACGACCGCGCCGTTCAGCGTCACGCCTTCGCCCTGAACGGCGACGAACCTGTCACTGAGCAACGGGTGTTCGGTGAGCCCCAGGACAGGTTCACCCTCGAAGCACAACGCCAGGTTGAACGCGAAGTGAGGGATGCCACGGGAGAAGTTCTTCGTGCCGTCCAACGGGTCGATCACCCACATCCATCCCCGGGATCGGGTTGTCGAGGCGGTCTCCTCGCTCAAGATCGCATGGTCGGGGAAGTGCTCCTTCAGGATGCGCATGGTGGCGGTCTCGGCGGCGAGGTCAGTCTCCGTGACGACGTTGCCGCGCCCCTTCACTCCCGAAACCGTTGCCCGTCCGTAGCCTTCACGTATGGCCGCGCAGGCGGCGTCGGCGCAGAGTGCGGCAACCGCGAGCGCCGATGCTCCGAGGTGCGAGTGGGGCAACTCCATGGCGGTTCCCGATGCTACGCCGGTGTTCACTAGCGGCTACTCGCTTCACCGCTCTCCCATCTACCGCCGCGCCAGGCCTATGCTCGCGGACATGGTCATCGTCGCCGGTATCGACCTCGCATGGAGCGGTCGCAATCCGAGTGGGCTTTGCGCGCTGGAGGTTGACGGCGATTCGGTTCGGCTGTTGGAACTGGAATGCAGGATCGCCGACGCATGCGCCGTCGCCGACTGGCTTGACGGGCTTGGCGAATACGTGCTCGCCGCGATCGATGCGCCGCTTATCGCGACGCCGGAGCGGCGGGCAGAGGCGGAGATGGCACGGGCCTGGGGTTCACGTGGAGTCTTCGCCTACGCAGCGCGTCCGGCCTTCCTCGAAGCGCGCGGGATTGCCGAAGGTCCCAGGCTTGGCGCCGAGCTCGCCGCGCGCGACTGGTCGCTCGATCCACGCGAGATCACCGGCTCAAGCCGTGTGGCGCTGGAAGTGTTCCCACATGCGCTCACGGTGGCGCTGATGGGCGCCACACGGGCGCTGCGCTACAAGCGAGGTCCGATCGCAGCGCGGGCCAGAGTGCTCGACGAATTCAGGTTGCTCGTCGGTGGCTTCGCTTCCAGCGCCGGTTTGGAGGGCTGTCCTGACCTGGAGACGCCGGTGGCGATCACGTCTGGACTTCTGCTGAAAGCCCGCGAGGATCGCCTCGATGCGGTGGCCTGTGCACTCGGCGCCCTTCACATCCTCAGGGAGGGGGTGCGAGACGGCGAGGTGTTCGGCGACGCGGACCACGGGTACATCGTCGTGCCGCGACGGCCGTGACTACATTCGCTCTGGAGCGGTCATCCCCATCATCGTGAGCACGCGGGCAAGCGCAATGCGCGCCGAGAGGACCAGCCGGAGCCGGGCCTTCGTCATCGCCGCATCGTCAGTGATGACCTTGAGGGACGGGTCGTTCGATTGCTTGAACGCGTCGTTGAAGGCGTGGAAGGCGTTGGCCAGCGACATTGCGTAGTGGGGCAGCTGCTGCGGTTCGAGCGACGTGGCGACCACTTCGATGACGTCGGCGAGCCGCATCATCTCGCGGATCAGCGCCAGTTCTGTTGGGTGTGTCAGCAACGAGACATCGCCGCCGTCCGGCGTATGACCTTGCTCGGCCGCGCGTTCCAGGATGGAGCAGAGCCGCGCGTGGGCGTACTGCACATAAAAGACGGGGTTCTCGCTCGACTGCGTGACGGCGAGGTCAAGATCGAAGTCCATCTGCGCGCCAGGAGAACGCAGCAAGAAGAAGAAGCGGGCGGCGTCAGCGCCAACGTCATTCATCAGTTCGTCAAGCGTTACGAACTCGCCGCTTCGCTTGGCGATCTTGACCGCGTCTCCTCCGCGCTTCAGGAACACCAGTTGGTAGAGAAGGACGTGGAGAGCGTTCGGATCCGCGCCGACGGCCTTCGCCGCGGTCTTTAGCCGTGAAACGTGTCCGTGGTGGTCTGCGCCCCAAACGTCGATGACCAGGTTGAAGCCGCGCCGGATGAACTTGTCCCAGTGATAGGCGATGTCGCTCGCGTAGTAGGTTGGCCGCCCATCGGAGCGGACCACCACATTGTCTTTGTCCTCGCCGAGGTCGCTTGAGGTAAACCACAGGGCGCCTTCCCGCTCGGCCAGGGTCCCTGCTTCTCGAAGGATTGCCATCGCCTGGTCGTACGCGCCTTCGCCGTCATAGAGGGACTTTTCGCTGTACCACTTGTCGTAGCGCACGCCGAACCGTTCAAGCGTGGCCCGGATATTGCGGACCATGAGCTCGATCCCGAGGGTCCCGAGTTCGGCCGGCATGGGGTCGCCCTCGGGGCGGAGGAATGAATCGCCCGCCTCGTCCTTCACTCCGCGGGCGAGGTCGATCATGTAGTCGCCCGGGTAGCCGTCTTTCGGGATGTCGACGTCGCGCCCGAAAAGCTGCTGATAGCGCGCATAGAGTGTCTCAGCGAAATAGCTCGTCTGAGTCCCTGCATCGTTGACGTAATACTCGCGCTCAACCTCGTACCCGGCAGCTTCAAGTGCCGATGCAAGCGCGTCACCAATGGCGGCGCCGCGGCCGTTGCCGACGTGCAGCGGGCCGGTTGGGTTCGCCGAAACAAACTCCACCTGCGCCTTCTTCCCGGCGCCAATTGCCAGGTCGGCGTAGCCCGGACCAGTAGCAATGATGTGTTCGACCTGTTGCTGGAGAAACGCCGGCGAGAGCCGGAGGTTAATGAAGCCTGGAGGGGCCACGTCCGGCGAATCAATCGTCGCGTCAGCCGGCAGGTGCGCGGCGATCGAGCGGGCGATTTCGATCGGTGGTTTCATTGCCGCCCGGGCCAGGCGGAGCGGGAGGGTGCTGGCGAAATCGCCATTCGCCATGTCCTTTGGACGCTCGATAGCAGCACCGGGAATGGCCACGTCGGGCAGGTCCCCCGCCTCAACGGCGGCGCGGACGGCGCCCTCAATCAGGGATTCGAGGTGATTGCGGATGGTTCGAGTGTCTGGCATGGAGACTACAGCGTAGTCGGAGGCACGAAATCGGAATAGTGCGGGACTAACGGCGGTTGAACGGGAAGGCCTGCTCGCGGGCCATGGACATCAACTCTTCCGCGGCATCGCCCGCCTGCTCGATGACGTCTCTTGGGTAGCCATATTGGCGCTGGTGTTCCTCGAACTCGTCCTCGTCCAGCAGATGAACATCGCCTTCCGGGGTCACCTTCACGTCGAGATCCAGGTCCACATACCCGATCTGGCAACCGTCGAACTTGGGCGGCGTGGTGACGTTGCAGTACCAGAGAGCAAGTTCGCACCCCGGGCGCGACAAGCGAAACACGTTGTACCAGCGATCTCGCCAGAAGTAGACGAGGGAATCGTAGGGCGAGCGGAATTCACCGCGGCTGGTGTAGATGGGCGTTCGTGCGCGGTACGAGGCGACAAGCAGGTTGCCGTCATCAGAGACGACCTGGAACGGCTGAATCCAGTGGGCCGTCCCGTCGTACTTGGTTGCTCGAAGGAGGATTCTCGATCCGGTCTGGGCGAGGGGCCCGGTGAGGACATCCATTGGTGGATGATACACACGAAAGCCCCGTTCAGCGGGGCTCTTACGTGAAGTTCAGCGAAAAAACTGGCTAGTCATTCAACCAATGTCAGACCGGCAACAATCCCCGCGACGAGGGCAACAAGGGCGAGCAGGTAGCAAAACGCCACCGGTCCGTCGGCGAATCGCTCGACGATGTCGTGGTGCATCGGGGCGGCGTTGGGATCGTCGTGACCATGTGCGTCTGCCATTGTGTTCTCCTTCTGACTGGGCATCTTCGGCCACCGGCTGGTTTCGCGCACGCACCTGCATTGGCGGTTGTGTGAGACTTGATGGCAATGCAACCTTCGACACCCCGCAAGAAGCAGCACGTCGAGAAGGTCATCACGGTACCCGGGAACCTGAAACGCGGCTGTGACGACTTCAACGAGGGCAGATTCTTCGAGAGCCACGAGCATTTCGAGGAGATCTGGCAGTACGAACGAGGACCCGTTCGCGACCTCTACAAGGGGCTCATCCAGATTGCTGCCGGCTTCGTCCATCTTTCCCGGGGCAACCGGCACGGATCGGAGCGCCTTCTGCGAACTGCGCTGGGTTACCTGGCGCCGTATCGCGAGCGTGGAGCGTTGGGATTCGACGTCGAAGCTATCGCCACTGCTGCGGAGGATGTGTATCGCCGGATAGCCGTGGCCGGCCAGGACAACGTGCGGTCCATCGACCTTTCCCGCCGCCCCGTATTCGCGTTCGATGAGGGCCGGCTTGCGGCGGAAGCGCGGCGCTGGCGAGCCTGGGGATTCGACGAACAGGGCATCGCCGAGCCCCAAACGATAGTTATCGCAGAATAGCCAGCGTTAACAGGACGTGATCGACTGCCGGGATAGAATGGTACTTTCGAACGATTCCCATACCCGATGGGCAAACTAGCCTTAGACGCTGCGACAGCAGAGGAAGGCGGCACGGCATCGGCCGGGGTCCCGCTGCGGAACAAGGAGCACCCATGAGTTCGGACGAAAGAGTGGTCGGTGACGTCGTCATCGAAGCCCGTGATGTGAAAAAGACCTACGACACCGGGACCGTACAGGTGCATGCCCTGCGGGGCGTTAGCCTCGAAGTTCGCAAAGGCGAAATGGTGGCGATCATGGGCCCTTCGGGGTGTGGCAAGACGACGCTACTCAACAGCCTTTCGGGCCTTGATGACTTCGACTCCGGGTTGGTGCTTATCAACGGTGAGGACATCTCGCGCATGCCCGACGACAAGAAGACCGAGTTCAGGGCACGGGACATGGGATTCGTGTTCCAGACGTACAACCTTCTGCCAGTGCTGACCGCCGCTGAGAATGTCGAATTGCCGCTGATCGTCTCTGGCACGCGGCCCAAGGAGGCACGGGAGAAAGCGCTCTCCTCCCTGGATCGCGTTCAGCTTCGCGGCTGGGCGAACCAGCGGCCGTCCCAGCTCTCAGGTGGCCAGCGGCAGCGGGTGACTATCGCGCGGGCACTGGTAAACCGGCCGGCCATCGTCTGGGCCGACGAACCCACGGGGGCGCTCGACTCCACGACGGCCACGGAAATCATGGACCTCATCGTCGAACTGAACTCAACGGACCACCAGACGTGCGTCATCGTGACCCACGACCCGAAAGTCGCAGCCCGGTGCAACCGGACGATCCATATGGCTGACGGGCTGATTGTTCGCGAGGACAGCCAGGCGCAGATGGCCGCTGTCGCAGCCGGCCACTAGGGGGTCACCGCTTGAACGAATTGTTCGGACTTTCAATGACGGTGATCGCAGCGGTTTGCGTCATAGTGACCGCGTTGATCTTCCTCGGCGTTGCCTACATCGCGTGGCGCAACCCCGTGATGTTCAAGATGGGTCTTCGGAACATTCCGCGTCGAAAAGCCCAGACGGCGCTCATCATCATCGGCCTGATGCTCTCGACGCTGATCATGAGTGCGGCGTTTGGCACGGGCGACACCCTGACGACATCCGTGACGTCCGAGGTGTACGCCATCCTCGGTGAGGCCGACGAATGGGTCTCCTGGGACTCGGAGAAGGTCCCGGCCCCGGAAGACGAGCAGGTCATTCCGCTCGAAGAAGTCGAAGAGTGGCAGGCGATGTTCGCCGACGACCCGGATATCGAGGCAATCGTACCGTTCCAACGCGAGACATTACCGGTGCAAAACTTACGCACCCGTCTGAACGATCCGTCGGCGCGGATCGTCGCGTTCCGCGAGCAGGACGCCGCAGCGCTCGGCGGCCTGACCGACACGGACGGGAACCCGGTCGACCTCGACGGGAACGACATCGCCATTAATGAGGACCTGGCCGAGGAGATCGATGCCCAGGTTGGTGATTCGGTCATTCTGCTCTACCAGGGTGAGCCGGTGCCGTTCACGGTCACGGCCCTCGTCCCGACAGGCGTGCTTTCCGGTGCGGTTGACCCGAACGCGTCCAACGGCGGCGCCGTCGACTTCGAAGCGCTCTCGGCGCTGACCGGACGGGGAAACAACGCCGACGCCGTGTTCATTTCCAACACCGGCGGGGTGAAGGACGGACTGGATCGATCGGACGCCGTAATGGCCAAGTTCGAGCCGCTCCTTGAGGACACGCCGTACCAGGTCGTAGCGCTGAAAAAGGACCTGGTGGAGTTTGCCGAACTCATCGGCGCCGGTTTCACCACAATCTTTGTGGTCTTCGGCCTGTTTTCCATCGCTGCCGGGGTGCTCCTGATCTTCCTGATCTTCGTGATGCTCGCGGCGGAGCGGAAGCCGGAAATGGGCATGGCCCGAGCCGTGGGCGCGAAACGGCGCCAGCTGGTGGAGTCTTTCCTCGCGGAGGGAATGGGCTACGACCTCGGCTCCGCGGCGGTTGGCCTGGTGGCTGGCATGGGGGTCACGCTGGCCATGGTTTCGATCATCAAGGCGTTCGCTGGAGACAATCTCGGCCTTGAGCTCTCGGTTACGTTCACGGCCCGCAGCCTCATCGTCGCCTTCTGCCTGGGCGTGATCGCGACGTTCCTCGTGATCTTCATCGCGTCCTGGCGCGCCAGCCGGCTGAACATCACCGCCGCCATCCGTGACCTTCCCGAGACGCGGCCGATTGACCCGGAGGCATCGACGTGGAAGGGCTACATGCGCGGGGCGATTAACGGCATTGCCGCCCTCGCGCTGGTGATCGGTGCATCATTCATGCTCATGGGGCCAATCGGATCCGCCCTTGGCGTGCCTCTCATCGTGGTCGGGCTGATTTCGCCATTTTTCTACATCCTCCGCGGCACGGATTTCGCCGCGCCGCGGCACCTCCGCCATGGCGAACGGCTCCCTCGCTGGCCGCTCATCTTCGGCATCCTTCTTCCGGTGGTCGGATGGGTCCTGTACGGCATCGCGATCCTCGCTGTGCGATTCACCCGTGACCGCAAGCCCACAACCCTTCCTCGATGGATGGCAATCGCTGCTTTCGTCGTGTGGCCGTTCGCGCTTATTGTTGCCTTGCTCCAGACGTGGAAGGCCCGCATCGCCTGGAGCGCTGGGATTTCCACCGCTTTCGGGCTTGCAGGAATCGCGATGACCGTCGGCGGGCTGGACCTGAATTCAGCGTTCCTTGCGCTCCTCGGCCTTTCCCTGATCGGTCTCTGGATCGCGATCACGCTGCGTTACTTCGGAATCGCTGAACGCGTCGCCTTCACCACGGTCAGTGCCGCGATCCTCGTGCTGTGGTACCTGCCATCCAGTGTCACCGAGCCCGTCCTCGGCGAACTCAACGGCGACATCGAAATGTTCTTCCTCAGTGGCCTGGTGATGGTCACGTGCGGCGTCTTCATCGTCGTCTACAACGCGGACATCCTGTTGCCGGCCATCGCGCGGTTGGGTTCGCGCTTCGGACGGATCGTTCCCGCGATCAAGACGGGTGTCGCCTACCCCCTCACGTCCCGCTTCAGGACTGGTATGACCATGCTTATGATCGGCCTGATCATGTTCTCGCTCGTCATGATGTCCACGATCAACAGCAACTTCTCAAAGCTCTTCCTGAACGATGACTCCAAGGGCGGCTTCGACGCGATGTTGCTGGTGAACCCGAACAATCCCGTCGACGACCTTCCTGCCGAGCTTGAGGAAGCCGGCGTGGACACCTCGCCCATCACGGGGATTGGGGAACTCCGGATCGCGTACGCCAGCGAGACGGAAATCGAAAATCGCGACGGATTCGAAGATGAGGACGGAATCGTTCAGCCCTTCAGCCGTGCGAAGATCGCGGGAGCGGATGAAGGCTTCCTTCGGAATTCGGAACTGGTGCTCAAGGCAAGGGCCGAAGGGTATGCCACCGACCGGGAGGTCTGGGACGCTCTCCTCGCAAACCCGACCTACGCGGTCGTCCCGGCAGTCATCACCGCCGAACCCGACCCGTTTGGACCGCCCGGCGGCGACCTCATCCGCCTTGAGCCATTTGGCGAGGTCTTCGAGCCGTTCACCCTCGAGCTTCGTGACCCGGCCACTGGGACCACAACGACGCTGACCGTGATTGGCCAACTGAAGGAAGCGGCCGACACATTCCTCGGACTCGGCACGCCCGATTTCCAGGCAGCGATCATCACCTCGGAGCAGGTGGTGGCCGAAACCCTGCCCGGTTCGCGCGGACAATTCTTCTACCTCGATCTCGCCGAGGGCACGGATTCCGAGGAGTACGCGAAGGCGCTCGAATCAGGCCTGATTGCAGCGTCGGCTGAGTCCCTCCAGGGGCTGCTCGATGAGCAACTTTCGCTGCAGACGGGTTTCCTGCTCGTTTTCCAGGGCTTCATGGGTCTTGGACTGATCGTCGGCATTGCCGCCCTCGCGGTAATTGCCTCACGCGCCGTCGTTGAGCGCCGGCAGCAGATCGGTATGCTGCGCGCGATTGGCTATCAGCGGAGCATGGTGGCGCTTAGCTTCCTGTTCGAAAGCGGCTTCATCGCGGTGTCGGGAATCTTGCTCGGGCTCGGGCTCGGTCTATCGCTGTCATGGGTCCTGTTTACCAGCGGTGAGTTTGGCGAAGACGTGTCGGACATCAGTTTCACCGTGCCGTGGCTCCAGCTGACCATCATCTGCGGAATCGCCTTCGTGGCCTCGATGGTCATGACCTTCCTGCCGGCCCGGGCCGCCTCGAAGGTTCCGGTGGCTGAAGCGTTGCGCTACGAGTAGGCCCCGGGCTTAGACTTCCGCCCATGGAACGTCCGGAACTCCTCGGGACGGCGATGTTCAGTCTGGAAGGCAAGGTGGCTGTGGTCACCGGTGCCGGGCGAGGTCTTGGGAGAACGATGGCGCTTACGCTGGCCGCGGCCGGGGCCGACGTGATTGTTTCCGCGCGCAGCGAAGCCGAAATCGAAACGGCGGCGGAGGAGATCAGGACCCTCGGACGCCGGGCGGCTGCCATTGCGGCCGACGTGACCATCGAGCGCGACTGCGCAAGGTTGGCTGAGCGGGCGGTCAAGGAATTGGGCCCGGTGGATATCCTGGTTAACAACGCTGGGATCAACGTGAGAAAGCCGGTCATCGAACTCACGCTGGAGGAATACCGGCGCGTCCTCGCCACCAACCTGGAGGGTTACTTCCTCTGTGCGCGTGCGTTCGGGCCCGGCATGCTGGAGCGGGGCAGCGGCAAGGTGATCAACATCTCCAGCATCATGGGTCGGGTGGCCTTGCCCAACCAGGCAGCGTACGCGAGCTCCAAAGGCGGTGTTGAGCAGCTGACCCGGGTCCTGGCGCTGGAATGGGCGCCACACAACGTGCAGGTCAATGCCCTCGCGCCGACGTACTTCGAGACAGAGCTGACGCGACCCCTCTTCGATGACCCGGAGCGCAACGCGTTCATCACAGAGCGGACGCCGATGGGACGGTGGGGCCAGCCGCACGAACTCGCGGGAGCGGTTGTGTTTCTTGCCGGCGACGCATCGAACTACATCACGGGACAAACGCTGCTGGTCGATGGTGGCTGGACTGCGTGGTAACGCCACAGGCCCTCCACGTGGAGGGCCTGTTTGATTGAGGCTGCTTGAAGGTCCAGCTCTTAGAAGAACTGACCGACCTTCGCTGCCACCTGGGCGCGCAGGAAGCGGGCCCGGGAAGGTGCGCGGTGGTCAGTGGCCCGCTTCTCGGCCGCGGCTTCACGGTGTTCGTTGGTGTGGTAGTACTCTTCCCGATACAGGGCTTCCGGGCCGGGGTCGCCGGACGGCGCAAGAGCGGAAAGGGCGGACGGATGGTTGTACATGCGGCGACTCCTTATGGTGAATGTGCGTTCT
>CALFYR010000585.1 GCA_937954195.1 uncultured Dehalococcoidia bacterium | reverse complement strand
GCAGCTGCCGTTCGATGGCGGCCGCCACGGAATCGGCCAGGTAGTGGGACGGCGTGAGCAGGATCGGGCTGGCGAGCGCGTCGTGTTCGGCCTGCGCGATGAGATCGGCGGCCACCGTGTCCGGGTTCGCGCTTTCATCCGCGATGACGATGGTTTCGGTTGGGCCGTAGATGCTGTCGATACCCACATCGCCGAAGACCTGGCGCTTCGCGATGGTCACGAAGAGCCCTCCGGGGCCAGCGATCTTATCCACCTTCGGGAATGTCTCGGTGCCATAGGCGAAGGCGGCAATACCCTGGGCGCCGCCGGCCTTGAAGATGCCATCGACACCCGCGATGTCGGCCGCGACCAGCTTCACGGGTGGCACGTTGCCATCCGGGAGCACCGGGCTCGTCAGGTACACCTCATCGACGCCGGCGACGCGCGCCGGGATGGCGCACATCAACACCGTGCTGGGCAGCGGCGCGCGCGTGCCGGGGACGTAGATGCCGGCACGCTGAAGGGGGCGTGTCATCTGGCCCAGGCCGTTGTTCTGGAAGTCGAAGAGCGCGCCGCGGAGCTGTTGTTCGTGGTAGTTGCGCACCCGGCCGGCCGCGAACTTCAGCGCCTCGATCAGTTCGTTGTCGAGTGAGTCATACGCCTGCCGGATTTCATCCGAGGTAACACGCAGCTCATCGACCTGCGCGCCGTCGACGCGATTGTTGTAGTACTTCACCGCATTGTCGCCATCGTCCCGCACGTCGCGGATGATGCGGCGCACCACTTCCTCCGGGCCCAGCTCCTGACCGAATGTGTGAAAGGTGGTCTAGCGCACATCCATCGGGGGCTCTTCCGTCTCCAGCGGGCGGCGGGTGAGCAGGAGCTCTTTGCCCTCTGCGGCGTTGCGGATTATCCGCATCCCAGGTACCTCTCCATGGCCGAGCGCACCGCCTCTGCCGATCGCTGGACGAAGCCATCGATCTCGGCGCTCGTGATGTGCGCGATTGTCTCATCCAGCAGGTCGGGGAGCGAATCCAGGAACTCGGTCATGGTTTCGCCTTCTTCGAGCCCGGAGAAGCGGAGGTGGTTGGCGATCATTCCCCGCGCGCGGTCCCAGTCCATGTTGCGTTTCGCGACGTCCGAAGCCACGCCGCGCCACTTCTCCATCGTCGGCCCATCGAGGAAGCCGCACTCGATACCCTCGATGGTGTCGGCGAGTGCGTCACTGACGCTCTGCTTGAGTTCCGGGTCGCTGAAGTACTGCCGTTCGAGGTCGAACTGCAGCAGGCGGTCCATCACGTTCGCGCGCATGGCGCCGCCGAGTTCGTCGTGCCGCGCGAAGTAGCGGCGGTAGATGTTCGTTATGTACTGCTCGTCCATCACCAGGTGGGTGATGTAACCGGTCGCCCATGCGCGGGTTTCGGGATTCAGGTTCTCCGGCTGGGCAAGGTGGCCGTAGGTATCGAGGAACGACTTCACCGAATCCTGGTGGTTGTGCTCGTTCAGGTCGAAGAAGTGCGTACTGAAGCGGTCCTGCCGGGTGATGACGCGGATGTCCGGTGAGGTGGCGCCGAGCAGGTACGCCCCGGAATCGTAGGGCACGTCGGCATGGCCCAGCTCCTGCGCGACCTGGCGCGCGACCACCATGTGCAGCGTGATCGGGGGCATGG
>CALFYR010000584.1 GCA_937954195.1 uncultured Dehalococcoidia bacterium | reverse complement strand
CCGGAGAGGGGCTCGAATCCCTCGACGGCGTCGCCAATGCCGAACCGCAGCTCTACAACAACCTCTCCTACGATGGCACCCAGTACGAAGCCTGGGGGATTACCGGCGACAACACGCTCTACGAGCCCGCCATAGTCGATGGCCGTTGGCTCACTCCGGATGACAGCGCCAGCCGCGCCCGCGTCGCCGTCGTCGGTCGAGCACTCGCCAGCAACGCCGGGGTGGGTGTCGGCGACCAGTTCGCCCTTGAATCCGCCCGCGGCCCCGTCGAACTCACGGTCGTCGGCATCGATTCGCGTCTGATGAACAACGGGACCGGCATCTTCGTCCCGTTCGAAACCTTCCAGGAAATCCTCGGCCGCTCCGATACCAACGCCTACTGGCTCGCTTCGGCAAGCAAGGCCGAACCGGATATCGACCGGCTCGCCGCCGAGGCCGAAGACGCGCTCCGCGCGGCCGGCTACCCCGTCGCCACCGAAATCCGCTACGTCGAACGCGAGGCCAACCTGGAGAGCAACCGCACGCTCGTCAGTGTCCTTGCGGTCATGGGTGTCCCAATCGTCGCGATTGGCCTCATCGGCCTCGTGAACATGATGACCATGAACGTCATCGAACGGACCCGCGAGGTCGGCATCCTGCGGTGCATCGGCGCGGGCAAGCGTGATATCACGCGGATCTTTCGGGCTGAGGCACTGGTGGTGGCCCTCTCCGGCTGGATCCTCGCTGTCCCACTTGGCTGGCTCATCGGGAAGGCACTTGTCGAGGTGGTCGCGAACCTCTTCAACTTTGGCGCGGTGCCCTACACCTTCCCGTTCTGGTACCCGCCCATAGCCCTCGTGCTGACGGTGGCGCTCGCGTGGATGGTCGTCATCCCTCCTCTTCGCCGCGCGTCGCGCCTCCGCCCCGGCGACGCCCTACGCTACGAGTAGCAGCGAAGGGACCGAGTCCCGGCGGTCGATGCCGCATGACGCAGCGCCCCAACGAAAGAAGGCCGGCAATCGCCGGCCTTCTCAGTGTTTGGACGTCAGTCCGTTGTTAGTTCACGCGCTCGAAGATGGTGGCGATACCCTGCCCGCCGCCAATGCACAGGCTCACGATGCCGAACCGGCCGCCGGTCCGCTCAAGCTCGTGCATCAGCTTCACGGTGAGGATTGCGCCAGTCGCGCCAACCGGGTGGCCGAGCGCAATCGCGCCGCCGTTCGGGTTCACCTTGTCGGGGTCGAGCGAAAGCTCGCTGGCGCAGGCGCAGGAAACGCTGGCGAACGCCTCGTTCAGCTCGATGACATCGATCTGATCGAGCGTCATCTGCGCCTTCTCGAGGACCTTCCGCACGGCCGGGATCGGGCCGCTGCCCATGATCGCGGGCTCAACGCCGGCTTCCGCCCGGGCGACGATCCGCATGCGCGGGGTCGCTCCCAGCTCCTTCGCCTTCGCCGCGCTCATCAGCGTCAGCGCGGCCGCGCCGTCGTTGATGCCGCTGGCGTTGCCCGCAGTCACCACGCCGCCCTCCTTGAAGGCGGGGCGCAGCTTGCTCAGCGCTTCCGCCGTCGTGGCGCGGGGGTATTCGTCCTCATCGAAGACCTTCTCCTCGCGCCCGACCTTGATGGTCATCGGCGTAATCTGGTCCTTGAACCGCCCGGCCTCGATTGCGGCGAGCGCGCGGCGCTGGCTCTCGGCGGCGAATTCGTCCTGGGCCACGCGGCTCACTTCGAACTGCTCCGCCAGGTTCTCGGCCGTGATACCCATGTGGTAGCCCTTAAACGGGTCGCTGAGCAGGTGGATGATGCCGTCTTCGATGCTGTCGTGGCCGAGCCGGTACCCGGCGCGAGCCTTGCGAAGGTAGAACGGCATCCGCGTCATGTTCTCGGCGCCTCCCGCAACCACCACGTCGGCGTCGCCGCTCTGGATGAGGCGCGAGGCCGTGTTGATCGCCTCCAGGCCCGAGCCGCAGATGCGGTTCACATTCATCGCCGGCGTGCCGATAGGCAGCCCGGCCTTCACCGTGGAGTGGCGCGAAAGATAGGCGTCCTCGGCCACCTGGCCAACGATGCCCATCACCACCTGGTCCACGTTCTCCGGGTCGATGCCCGAGCGGGTGACAGCTTCCTTGATCACGTGCGCGCCGAGGTCGGAGGCGGGCACATCGGCGAAGGAGCCCTGGAACTTGCCGATGGCAGTCCGGACGCCACTGGTAATGACGACATCTTCCATGAGTACAATCCTGAAGTGCGGAATGCTGGAGTGCCGCCCTACGCGGGCTCCAGGGTGCACGGTCGCGTTATTGTACGGAGCGCGAGAACTGCCTGCCAGTGGATGGGAAACGCCAATCCCATAGGCCCGTGCTATAGCTCACGTTCGCCGCTCGAACCCCATCCCCTCGCGCTTCATCGAAACGAACCCCGTGCTCCCAATCACCACGTGGTCGAGCACCTCGATATCCAGCAGCTTCCCGGCGGCGATCAGTCCCTTCGTCACGGCGATGTCCTGGGGGCTCGGCCGTGGATCGCCGCTCGGGTGGTTGTGGACCAGCACCACAGACGTCGCATCGAGGATGATCGCCTCCTTGAACGTCTCCGATGGCCGGATCTGCACGGCGTTGACGGACCCGCCATTGACCGGCGCGATGGCCCCCAGCAACCGGCCCTTTGTATCCAGCGCGAGCACGTAGAACTCCTCCTTCGTCTTGCCCCGCAACCGGGGCGCAAGGAGGTCGAAGATCGTTTCCGGTCGAGTCAGCAACTGACGTTCGGCGGGTTCGGTGAGCTGTGCGCGGCGCCCGAGTTCAATCGCCGCCGCCAGCTGGGCAGCCTTCGCTGGGCCCAGCCCGCGCGTGCGCTGCAGCGCCTTCAGGTCCGCCCGCATCAGCCCGCCGAGGCCGCCGTGGGCATCGAGGATGTTCCGCGCCATATCAACCACGTTCTCACCGGGCACGCCCGAGCGCAGCACAATCGCGATCAGTTCCGCATGTGAAAGCGCGCCGGGGCCGTGCTCCAGCAGCCGTTCGCGCGGCCGCTCATCTCCCGCCCATTCGCGGATCGTCCGGTAGGCAGCGGTGGAATCGCTCATGCCGGCGGATTCTAGCTCAGTCCCGGCCGATGAACGGCAGCGCGAGCCGGAACGGCAGCGGCCCCGTGGTCGCCGTGGGCGATTTCGTCGGTGTGGCGGTTGGCGTCGCGGTCGCGGTGGCGGTCGGAGGTGTGCCCTCCTCCACGAAGTACTCGAACGTGCAGCCCATCTGCACGCAGCCCTCATCCAGGTCCGAGATCACGAACGCATCGATCCGTATCGCTTCGTTGATGTTGTTCACGTTGTCGCCTCGGACATGGATGCCAACAACCGCGCCGAGCCAGTCCGAATCGAAGTTCGACGAGAACACCGCCGAACCGCTCATCCCCGGATAGGTGTCGATTTCGTGGTACAGCAGGAACTCGTCGACCGCCGTGAACCAGGGCATCCAGTCGAACCACATCGTGGCCGGCGGGAACGCGTCGCCCGGGTATCCCGCGATCGCGGGTTCGAAGTCTTCGGCCAGCAGCGTTTCCGTCGTGAGCTCGGCAATGTACAGCCACCCGACCGTGTCGCCGAGGTCCGAGTTGGCCATCCGGATGATGCCCCAGTCCCACAGGTCGCCGCCGGTATCAAACCAGCCGTCCGGCACCCAGTAGTTCTCGGCCCACTCCCACCCGAATGGCTCGAGGTCATCGTCCCGCCCCGGGACGACCGCAATGTTCGAAATCCAGCCGAACTCCGGGTCGTACAGGCAGTGGCCCGCGGTCAAGATCGCGTCAGGCCCGATGAAGGTGCCCGTGCAATTGCCGATTTCCTGGTCGAACTCGTCGTACAACTCGAGCCACACGATCGCGCTGAACGGGTACTCCGTCGTATCCGTCACCCGCACGCGGTCGTCGCTATCGATGACGATCGGTTCGACCGCGCCGTTCGATCGCGCAGCCGGTGGCCCAGCCGGGGCGAAGGTCTGGCCGTCGCCGCGGGGCGCGGGCAGCTCTGATCGGTCCCGCGCCCCGGCGCTCGAAGACGCAAAGGCGAAAAGCACGACTCCGATGCCGGCAACCAGCAGTACCAGTGGCGAAAAGGTCAGGGGGCGGGGGCGCATGCGGTTCTCCGCTCGTGTGCGAAATGTTCGCGGAGCGTACCACTCGCATGCGATGTGTTCCTTACACCGTCGCCTGTGGTTCTTCCTTCCGCTCCGCCCAGATCAGCACCGCCGAATTCGGGTAGAAGGTGACTTCCACGTAGTCGCCTTCCTTGATGTTGTCCAGCACATAGGCGTCGCCACGCAGGATTCGCTTGCCGATGCGCACGTAGTGCGTCCGCAGCACCAGCGAATCGTTCCGCGCCCAGCGCCGCGTGACCACGCCACGCTCAATCGTCGGTTCGCCGAGGTAATCCACCAGGCTCTGGATCGCCTGGAACCCGAACAACAGCGTGACGATCGCCAGGATCACCACGAGAAACCACGTGCCGCCGTTGTCGCCATCGTTGAACGCGCGGTCATAGGTGAACCACAGCAGCGCGCCGGCCGTCACCAGGAACAGCGGCATCCACAGCACGGTCGAACGCAGGACTTTCCCGCGCGCCGCGTTGATGCGGATCTGCCGTTGGACCTCCGGGTCATCCTGCCACGTCACGGCACGATCACCTCGTCGCCGATATTCAGGTTCGAATCGATGCCGGGGTTCAGCCGCTCAAGTTCCGCCACGGTCGTATCGTACTGGTCGGCGATGCCCGAAAGCGTATCCCCGGACTGTACGATGTGGACCCGCGGCCCGGTCGTCGGCGTTGCCTCCACCGTCTCCGCCGTCGTGGGCGAACCCTCCGGTGTGCCGGGGGTCGCCTCGGGCGTCTCATCCCCGCCGGACTGCGTCGCCGTGCGAGGCGGCGTCGGTGTCGCCGTCGCGCTGATCGCCGGCGTGTTCGTGGGCAGCTCGCGCACGAGCCCCGCCTGCGTCTTGTCCGCCGGCGGCCGAATCAGCAGGAACACCGTCACCAGCGTCGCCACCACCAGGGTCAGGATCGACCCACGATAGACCAGCGCGCTTGGCACAGCGGATTCAGGCGCCATGCAGCGGAGGCACACGTCTTCGCCATGTTCGGCGCAGTACAGCCGCCCACAGGTCGGGCATTCCTCCTCCGCGGGCCGGTCGCAGTAGTGACAGACAGGCGCAGCCATCAGTCCGAAGCGTACCGCCTAAGCGCAGGTGACAGAAGTTGCCCCCGGTAAAGGCATCGGGCTCCCGTTCTCCCGTTCTCCCTTTCTCCCTTACCCTGTCCCCGTGACCAACAAGACCGCCGCCGTCCTC
>CALFYR010000583.1 GCA_937954195.1 uncultured Dehalococcoidia bacterium | reverse complement strand
AGATGCCACACTGGCCGACGTACTACGGGCGGACCAGGTGGTGGGCCGGCTGACCGGTGCGCTTTCACCCCAACGATCCATCCTTGCGGCCCTGTCGACCGTGGACGGCAACCGTGCCGTTTTGGAGGGATACATGCCGTTCCGGCAGATCAACTCGTACTACTGCGGTCCCGCAACGGTGCAGTCAATGCTCTGGCAGCTGACGGGCTCCGAGCGTCCGGTCCAGGCTCGTCGATCGGACGAGGCGCTGGCCCTCACGGGCGACCCGAACGTCGACCAGCCCCGGCTGGCGTCCGAGCGCTGGCTTTCGACCGAGACGTTCGGCGGCACGTCTTGGGGGGACGAATTTATTCCACGCACGCTGAACACGTGGCTCGCTTCGAACTGGTATGTATCGGCAGGCACCGCGAACGTCGATGGGGACCTGGACAAAGACCAGGCCATGCGGAACATCCAGTACTCCATCGACCGGGGCTACCCAGTTGCCGCCAACGTCGTCTACTCCCCTGAGACGTACTACCCGGCCGGGTTTTACCCCGGCGTCACGTACTCCCACTGGGACACAATCTACGGCTACGACGAGCAGGACGGCCGCTCGACAGTCCGTGTCGGTCAGGTCTACGCGTCGGATGGCATGGACTACCAACCACGTTAACAAGTGGACTGGGATACCCACTGGAATGCCATCGGATCGTGGTACGGGATCGTCTGGTAGTTCGCTGGACACGGCGCCGCTACTACACTGCCAGTAGTAACGATGCGAATTCTCCGTGCCTTGGCCGTACTCTCGTTCGCGGCCGGTGTCCTGATCCTGGCCGCCGGCTTCCTCTGGGACGGTGCGGACGAGCCTAAAGCCCCGGCTGAGAACGGCCGACACTTCGAGGGCTTCAACCTTCCCGCGCCGCCGAAGACCACTTTCTCGACCGCCGTCGCGAGCACGGCTACTACCGTGCCGACGCCAACGCCCTACGCCGGCGCCATCGCGCGGTTTCGGATCGAACGATTCGAAGTCAATGCGCCGGTCGAGAATATTGGTCTCATCCCCGGGGAGAACCAGCTCGACGTTCCGAAGGACCCGCTCAACGTGGGGTGGTACGACATCTACGACCGGCCTGGCTGGGGCGGCAACGCGGTCTTCTCAGCGCACGTCGACTATTGGCCGGATATCCGCGGCCCGTTCTTCGAACTCTACAAGCTGGAGCCGGGCGACGAAGTATCGATCGCAATGGATGACGGCACCGAGTACCGATACCGCGTGTTTCGCAAACAGCGGTACGAGGCAACCAGCATACCGATGGGAGACTTGATCTGGCCGCCCGAGAAGGAACCGGGCACGGAGTGGATCACGCTAATTACGTGCGGAGGACGTTTTCGCGCCTATCTCAACGGTGATGGAGCCGGAGAGTACCTGGACCGGGACGTGGTGGTCGCCGCGCGGGTCTCCTGAGTACGTGGAGAATCGCCAGTGCCGACCCCGCTCGCGTCCACGCAGAGGTGAGATGCCGCTCGGCGGCCCTCGTCGCGTGGCGCGCATTCGCAAAGCAGCGTCTTACCTTGAGGCATCCCTCGGGTTGACCCCTCGGGGATCTCCTACTACGGTTCGTGTAGTAGGAGGCCGAAAATGCGTTCGCTGTTCGGGACGTGCGTGAATTGGAAGTCCATCGTGGTGCTTGGGCTGGCAACGATCGGCCTCGTCTTCGTAGCACCCGAAAAGGCCTTGGCCGCCCTGCCCCTGCTGGTGTTTGCCATCTGCCCGCTGTCCATGCTGCTCATGATGCCGATGATGCGGCCGGGCGGTCCCGGTGAACCCGACACCCCGGCCGCTTCGCCCGAGTTAGCTCAGCTGGAGCCTGCGGTCGTGCCTGTCGACGGGTCGCGATGAGCTCCAGGGCGCGAAGAGCCAGCAACCCCCGCGCCCGCGCGTCAGGGCGACAATCGAAGCGCTGGCAATCCCGGTGGCTCGCCCTTGGTGCGGGAGCCGTGGCCGTTCTCACCATCGGCGGAGTACTTATCGTTTCGCGCGGCAATGACGCGCCCACGCCGAGTGCCCCCGGGACTGGGGCTGCGCTGTCTAGCCTCAACACCCCTGACTTCCACTCCCTGGCAATTAGTCCCCAGGACCCGAGTCTGCTGCTGTACGGACATCATGGCGGAGTGCTGCGCAGCACCGATGGCGGTCGCACATGGAACAAGACCAATCTGACTGACGAGACCGACGACGCCATGGGCATGGGCTTTTCGTCCTCCGACGGCCGCGAGATGTTCGCCGCCGGCCACGACACGTTCTTTCGCAGCGGCGACGCTGGCGCGAACTGGGAGGATCTTCGGCCCGATCTTCCGGGGACGGACATTCACGGCATGACGACGGCACCTGATCGGCCCGGCAGGATTTACGCACATGTCGTGCGGTACGGGCTCTACCGGAGCGACGACGGTGGTGAACGCTGGAGCAAGGCGAACACGACGGAGTTGCCCGGCGATGTGATGGCGCTCAGCGCTGGGCCAGGTGGACGCCTCTACGCAGCTGCTCCCAGTCGCGGAGTCCTCCGCAGCGACGACGGCGGCACGACGTTCCGGCGGATGGGCAACATCGGCGGTGCGGTCGCAATAGCCGCCAGCGGAAGCGACCCAGACGCAGTCTACGTCGGCACCCAGTCAGGCCTGTTCTCCTCTACCGATGGCGGCGAGACGTGGACGCCCCGGCCACTTCCAATTGACGGCGGGGTGATGGTGAGCGCTGTGAATCCGACTGATGCACTGGACGTTGCCGTGGTCGTCGTCGACGACTCCTCAACCGGGCACGTCTTCCGCAGCGCGGACGGCGGTCACAACTGGGGACCCCGTTAGCGTGGACCGCGAGCCGAACGTCGAGGTCCCGGATGGTGACGAGGGCGCGGAACCCCGTGGGAACGCCCGACGGCCAGTAGGCCGCGACCCCATCCGCGATCTCCTCATCCCGGTCCTCGCACTTGGGGTGGTCGTCGTCGCGATCCTGCTGATCCAGCGCTATCTCGACCGTGGCGCCGACTCTGTGCGATTCGAGGCGTCGTCAGGTGAATTTGCCGCGCTCGACCTTGGGCCTGTAGGCGAGGGGAAACCACAGCTCGGCGAGCCCGCACCCGGCTTCCGCCTGTTGGACCCACGTGACCAGCCGGTGGCACTGGCGGACTTCCGCGGCCGGCCGGTGGTGGTTAACTTCTGGGCGACCTGGTGCGTCCCCTGTCGAAAGGAAGTGCCGGATCTCGTCGAGCTCCAGACTGAGTGGGGGACGTCCGCGCAGGTGGTGGGCGTGAACTACTACGAAGGCCCGGACGCCGTACTGGGATTCGAGCGCGACTTCGGGATCAACTATCCACTGCCGCTCGACCGCGACGGCCGAGTCACAGGCTCGTACAAGCTCACTGGTCTGCCTGAGACATTCTTCCTCGACGCCGAGGGCATCATCCGCGACCACCGAATCGGCCAGCTGGACCCCGCGGTGGCTCGATGCGTTGTCGCCGGTATTGCTGCCGGCGAGCACGATCCTAAGGACTGCCGGTAATGGACTGGCTGCTCAGCTTCGACCTGGCTGCACCGGGTTTATTGCTCGCGTTCGTCGCAGGCATGGTGAACAGCCTCTCGCCTTGCTGCCTGGCAATGACACCGGCGTTCCTGGCGCACCTGGCCGGCGTGGAGGTTGAGGCAGCGACGCGGCGTAGCAGGCTGACCCATGCGTCGCTCTACGTGCTCGGCTTCTCCGTGGTGTTCGTGGCCATCGGTGCTGGCCTGAGCCTGGCCGGATGGGCGCTAACCGATAGCCGCGACCTGCTCTGGAAGGTGGGCGGGAGCGTGGTGATTGTCTTCGGCTTGATGCAGGCAGGCGTCCTACGCATTCCTGTCTTCGAGCGAAGCTTCGAGCCAAGCCTTGGTACGTCACAGGCTCCCGGGTTCGCGCGCTCATTCCTTGTGGGCGCGACGTACTCCCTCGCCTGGACGCCGTGCATCGGGCCCGTGCTCGGCGCTATCCTCACGGGCGTGTTGGTATTCGGTGACGTTGGTCAAGGCATGCTCCTGCTCGTGGCGTTCGCAGCCGGGCTGGCGATCCCGCACCTCGCCGCAGCCGTGGCGTTCGAACGGCTCGCCGGTGCCCGCTCCTTCCTGCAACGCCACTTCGTTGCAGTTCAGCGGATCTCAGGTACGGTTATGGTCGGGATGGGCGTCTTGATCTTCACCGGCGCGTTGATCGAGATCTTCCAGTACTTTCAAGCGTTCAACGTGGTGCTATGAACGGCGAACAGGACATCAGTGACAGACTGCCGGAGTTAGAACGGCAGGTGTTCTCGGTGGTCAGAAGCCTGGGGTCGGCGTCAGTCGCGGATGTGGTCGCGGCCCTCCACGCAGACCAACGGGCATTGGCTTACACGACCGTCATGACGGTGCTCAATCGGCTCTGGCAGAAGGGTTACCTGGTGCGCCAGCGAGAGGGACGGGCTCACCGCTACGACGCTCTATCGAGCGAAGACATTGGGGAGACGCAGTCCGCGAAGCTGGTCCGAGAGCTGCTTGACCGCTACGGCAACGTCGCGCTGACGGGGTTTGTCCAGACGCTGACCTCAGAACAACGACAATTGCTCACGAAACTGCTGAGCGAGGAGCTCGGGCGCGAGCCAACCGAGGCCATTGAGTGACTGCGCCACGATTCCACAAGCAGCGCACGGAGGGCCCCACGGGAGCCCCTGCGCCCCGACGCACGGCGCGAGAGATGGTCTTCCTCGAAGGCCTTGGAGTGACCTTTGCGGTACTCATGGTGGTCGCGCTG
>CALFYR010000582.1 GCA_937954195.1 uncultured Dehalococcoidia bacterium | reverse complement strand
CACGTCCTCGAAGGTGTCCGTGTGCTGGAAATCGGTGGCGGCATTCCCGCGGCGTTCGCCACCAGGTGGATGGCCGGGTTCGGGGCCGATGTCGTTCGAACTGACGGCCCGGCCGAAGCACTGACTCCCGACGAGGAAGTCTACCTCGTCGCGGGAAAGCGGCGCATCGTTCCGGCGGATTCACAACTCCGCGAGCTGGCGCTAGCCGCCGACATCGTCGTCGAAGATGGGCGTCCCGGCGCGCTTGCCGAACTCGGGCTCGACCCCACCGAACTCCGTCGCCAGAAACCGGAACTGGTGGTCGTCTCTATCAGTCCGTTCGGCCAGGATGGCCCGCACGCCGACTGGGCAGCCACGAACATCACGTCGTTCGCGAGTGGCGGCATCATGTCGCTGACGGGGATGCACCAGCGCGAGCCGTTGGTAACAGGCGGCAGCCAGGCCCAATATCTGGGGGGATTGAACGCCTTCGGCGCCGCCGTGACCGCCTACCTCGGGGCCATGCTTCACGGTGAGGGTGAATGGATCGACATCTCGCTGCAGGAGTGCATGGCGGGCATGCTCGAACTCTACGGCCCCCGCGGAGCGGTCGAAGGGGTTGCGAGCGTTCGAGCCGGCAACCACGTCCGGGCCGCGTGGGGCGTTTATCCCTGCGCCGATGGCTACGCCGCCGTTTGCGCGCTTGAACGCCAGATCCCGGCGTTCTTCTCCGTAGTCGGGGACCCCGTCTTAAGCGAGCCTCGCATGCGCGACCCTATTGAACGCGCGACCTACGACGACGAACTCCAGGCGATCTTCTACGCGTGGTTCGCCGAGCGCACCAAGGCGGAAATCCTCGAACTCGGGGCGAAGCACAAGGTCCCGTTCGGGGCTGTCCAGACACCACGCGACCTGCTCACCAACGCCGCCCTCGGCGAGCGTGGGTACTTCGACCAGGTTGCGACACCGAACGGGATAGCGACGGTTCCCGGGCGCCCATTCCTCGGATTGCCATGGAAGGCAGGTGAGCTACGCGCGCCGGCCGCGGATACTGCCGCCGTCATGTCCGACTGGCTCGGGGGCAAACGATGAAGAAGCTCCCGCTCGAGGGTATCCGAGTTGCCGACCTGACCATGATGTGGGCCGGCCCCTACGCCACCCGTG
>CALFYR010000581.1 GCA_937954195.1 uncultured Dehalococcoidia bacterium | reverse complement strand
GTCGGCCACCAGCCGGCAGATCCGCAGGTCGCGGTCCGTGATCAACCGTTCTGGGTCGGTCGTCCCCAGCCAGAGCAAACCCTGGGTCTGGCCGCCCGAGGAGAGACGTGTGGATGCCGCCTGGATTACCCGCAGCGTCGCAAGCCCGGCAGCCGCTTCGGGCGTTCCGCCGGGTGTGTGCGGTTCGCCCAGGCGCTGCCCCTCTCGCAGCGCCACCGCAAAGTGCGGCCCAATCGGGAAGAAGCCCCCCGTGGCGATACTTCGCAGGCCGTCGCCGTCTTCATAGAACAGGTCCACCCGGGACCCGGGAACGAGTTCGCGGAACGGTCGCGCGAGTTCTCGAATCAACTCCTCCGGCGAACTCGCCGAGGCGGCCGCGGAGGCGGCTTCGGCGAGGAACCGTTGTTCCTCGGCGTCCTCTTTTCGGCGCCGGCTCTCGCGCAGGTTCGCCAGCGCGGGTCCGACAACGTCGGCGACGAGCCGGCAAATACGGAGGTCCCGCTCGGTCGGAACACCGGCCGTCGTGCCCAGCCAGAAGAGTCCCAGCGTTTGCCCACCCGATGAAAGGCGGGTCGAAACGCTGTGCGTAATGCCCATTTCGCGTTCGCGGCGCGAGGCGGTGGAGGTGGTGCCGGGAGTTCCGGCGGCGGCCCACGCCTGCCCGGCATCGAGCGCGGCCCGGAAGTTCTTGCCGATCGGCAGCACCATCCCGGTGATGGCGCTCAGGAGGCCATCGTCGTGCGTATAGAAAAGGTCGATCCGGCTTCCCGGAATGAGCTGGTTGAACGGCCGCGCGAGCTCGCGCACCAGCGCCGCCTCCGATGCAGCCCCCGCGGCCACCGCGGCGGTTTCCGCCAGGAAACGTTGTTCTTCGGCATCCAACCGGCGGCGCGTGCTTTCTCGCGCATTCGCGATGGCCGGGCCGGCCATGTCGGCAATCAGCCGGATCAGGCGGAGGTCACGGTCGCTGAAGGTAATCCCCGCATCGCGAACGCCGACGAAGAGGATCCCGGTGCTCGTGCCGCCGGCGTTGAGCGAGGTGTTCACGAACCGTTCGATGCCGCCCGCGTCGAGCATCGCCGGCGCGCTGGCGCTGAGCTTCGGCCATGGTTTCTCGACCACGACTTGCCCGGTCGCCATCGCTTCCTCCGCCACGGGCCCGAATGGTGCGCGGCCCAGCCCCTCGGGCGATGCCAGCTCGGTCCCTTCGAGGAAGAACACCGTCGCCACCGCGCTCGGGATGAACCGCTGGATCGAAGGTGTCAGCGTCGCGATGACCTCGCTCTCCGATGCGCCCGCGGCCAACGCGGCGGCGGCTTCCGCGAGGATCGCCTGCTCTTCGGCGTCTTCACGCGCCCGGGCCGCGGCACGGGCGTTCTCCATCGCCGGGCCCACAATCTGGGCGAGCAGGCGGAACAGGCGTAGCTCCCGGTCGCTGAACGTGTATCCCTCGGTGCGCGACCCCACCATCAGGTAGCCCACCGTCTTGCCACCCGCCAGCACGGCGGTGGAGGAAATGGCGTGGATGCCCATCTGCCAGAGTTCGCTCTCCGCGAACAGGTCGTCAGGCAGCTCATCCGAATGGATCTGGCCCACCTCGTCGAGCATGCGCAGGTACTGATCCAGGGGGACCACCGAGTACGAGCCATCGAGCCGCGGGAAGATCGTCTGCTCGCCATCGCGGAAGCCGAAGATGACCATCGGCGAAGGCACGATTGCGCGCATGGGGCGGTGGATTGCCGCCAGCAGCGCCGCCGGCTCGGCTTCCCGGGCAGCCACCGCCGCCACGTCGGCCAACAGGCGCTGGTCTTCCGCTTCCTGCCGCTGCCGCTCGATTGCGCGCACGTTCGCCATGGCGGGCCCGACGATGTCGGCGAGCAGCCGCGCGAGGCGGACCTCACGCTCACCCGGTTCGAACTGGTCGCTCCGCGAACCCATGATCAGCAGGCCGACGGTCTCGCCGCCGGATTGCGCCGAAGTAATCACGTGGGACTGCAGCCCCGTGCGGCTGGTCTCCACCCGCGCCTCTGGCGAACCCACAGCGCGGTCGAATCGCGGCACGAGGTCGAAGCCCGTATCGAGCGCGTTGCGGAACCCCGGCCCGATCGGAAGGACAATGCGCGGCCGGTCCGGCGCGGAGAACACCACGCTCTCGCCTTCCAGGTACCCGAAGTTACAGAACGCATCCGGGATGAACCGGGCCACGGATTGGCGCATCGCGAACACGATGCCAAGGCCCGTCGTCTCGCGCGCGACCGCCGCGGCGGCTTCGGCGATGATCGCCTGCTCCTCCTGCTCCTGCGCCTTCGCCCATTCCTTGCGGTCGTTCGAAGCCGCCTGCCCCAGGAGTGCCGCGACAAGCTCGATGAACGCCATCTCCCGGTCGTCGAACCGTTCGTCCTCTTTCCGGCCGATGGTGAGCAGGCCCTCTACGCCATCGCTCGAGAGAATGACGGCCGTGGCGGCGCGCTTGAACCCTGATTCGGATAACGCCTGGGGGACGCGCCGCGCCGAATTTGCCGTGCGGTACTGCCGCACTGCCCGGCTATCCTCCATCACCACATCGATCCCCGCCGGATCGAAGACGAGCTGTTCCCCGCCGAGTGTGAGTTCGTGCGACCGCACCACCTGGTACGCGTCGGTCCCCGGCTGCCGCACGGTGACCGAGATGTGGTCGAACCCGACCGCCTGGAGCAGCAACTCGGAGAACCGGTCAAAGCGTGCTGAGATGGCGTCGCCTTCCTGCAACAGGATGGCGAGCTCCGAGAGGACCTGCGAACGGATCGCCTCAGCGTGGCTTTCCGCCAGCTTCCGGTGGTTGGCGATCGCCTGCGCCATCATCGTCGCCAGGATTTCAATGTAGGCCCGCTGGTCCTCCGTGAACGGCACCGGGCTCGTCCGGGCTACGAACAGGTACCCGGCAGCCTCCTGGTTATCACGGAGGCTCGCGATCAGTGCCCGCCGGATGCCGGCTTCCTCGGTCAGTCGCCCGATGCGGCCGGTCACGTCCTCGATCGCCGTTTCCCAAACATTGGTACCGATGAGCATCTCAACCGCGTTGCCGAGGTCTTCGAACGAGAAAATGGTGCCGGGCCGCATGCTCCGCCGCCGCAGCGAATCCACCACCCGAAGCCGCGAGCCGCCCTCCACCACCAGCAAGGAGAGCGCATCGAACGCGATGCGCTCTGGCAGGCGCGCCGTCAGCATCGAGAACATCGCCTCCGGGCCCTCGCCGTTGTGCAGCAGCACCGAAAGTTCGTTCAGCAGCTGCCGCCGGGCGGCATCCGCCCGGGCCTGCTCAAGGTGGATCTGGTTCGCGACCGCCCGTGAAAGCAGCGTGGCGAGCATCTCCAGGAACGCGCACTCTTCATCGCCGAACGGCCGCTGATCGAACCGCGCGATGACGAAGCTGCCGAGCACCTGCTCGCCATCCCGCAGCACGGTTGCCGCGGCACGGCGATAGCCGGCCCCGCCAAGCAGCGCTGCCCCGGCGCCTTGCGATGCATGCGGCTCGAACTGCAAGACCGTCCGGTTGGCGAACGCCTCCAGGGTAGGCCCGGATGGCCACGGGATGACTCCGTCGGCCGGCAGTCCCGTATCCGGTGATGCGCCGACGATCTTGAGCCCCGCTTCACCCGGGAGCATGGTCAGCAGGCTGATGTGGTCGAAATCAATCACCTCTGGCAGGACGCCCGGAAGGTGCGCGAAAAGGTCCGGGAGCGATTCTCCCGCGTCCAGCCTCACCGCCAGTTCGTTGAGCACCCGCGAGCGCGCCACCTGCCGGATAACCGATTCCAGCCGCCGCCGGTTCGCGATCGCCTGGCCCATCAGGTTCGCCAGCGTCCCAATGAAGGCCATCTCGTCGTCGTCGTACCGGTGATCGCTTCGCCGGGCGAGGATGAAGAGGCCCGTAGGCTCGCCTCCCTGCCGCAAGAGCGCCGTGACACCCCGCTGCATCCCGGCGCTGCGAAGTTCGGGCACGCCAGGAGTCTCGTCGACATTGTCGATGCGGTACTGCGTGGCAGGAGTCGGCGAACTCAGCAGGTCCGAAACGAGTTGCCCCGAAAGCGGCAGCCGGTCCCCGGCCGCCCGGGTCAACGGCGGCTCGGCGGCGAGGACTACCAATTCGTCGCATTCGACATCCGCTTCCAACAGCGCCACGTAATCGAACGACAGTGCGCCTTCCAGGAGTGGCACAACCCGGGAGAACACGGCATCGGCCGGTTCGTCTTCCTTCAGCAGCAGCGCTGCCTGGTTCAGTACGTTGGCGCGGGCGGCGCTCACCTGCGCCCGTTCCAACCGGCGGGTATTGGTCAGCGCCTGCGAAAGCAACGACCGCAAGAGCTCGAAGAACGCCTGGTCCTCGTCGTTGAATCGCTGCGAACGCTTCCGCCCGATGATGATCAGGCCGGCCGGCGTCTCGTTTTCCCGGAGCACGGCGATGCCGAGCCGCTTGTATCCCGCATCGAACATCGCGTTCGAAGGCGAGACATCCCGCTGCGGCCGCGCCTGCGTGAAATTGGTACGGGCCAGCTGCTCAAGGATGAAGCGCGTGCCTTCTTCCGTCGGCGCATCCCCGTTGTGGACACCCCGCGGCGATTCATCGACGAGCATGAACCCGTCCTGCCGGTCCAGGAAGAGCCCGAAGTAATCGGCGGCCAGGCTGGTGGTAACCAGCTCGGTGAGCCGCTGGAAGCTCTGCTCGATGGATTCACCGGCATTCAGCGCGAGCGCCAGCTCGTTCGCCGCTTCGGCCCGTGCGGCCGCCCGCAGCGCGTGCTGCAGTTCCATCTCCTGGCGCACCGCCGCCGTGAGCAGCCGCGTGGCCGCAAGCAAGAATGCTCGCTCATCGGCCGTATAGGGCTCGCGTTTGCGCCGGGCGGCCGTGAAGGTGCCATACACCTTCCCATCCGAAATCAGCGCCATCACCCAGGCGCGCGCCAACCCCGCCTCGGCCAGCTGGCGAGAGGCGGCGGTCGTGGATTCCGCCCGCGCCTCGTATTCATATCCCTCGGTGGCCGCCAGCAAGTCCTCGTACCTGAACGAGCGCGTCGAGACGGTCACCCCCGCCTTCGCTCCCTCCAGCTCGAACGGGTACGAAGCGACGATTTCCATGTACCCGCTATCGGGTTCGCCGATCATCAGGGTGGTGTAGTCGAATTCCGCGGCCTCCAGGAGCCGTCCAGCGAAGGACGCGAAGACCTCATCCACGCTCTTCCTTTCGTTCACAAGAAAGGAGAGTTCGAGGAGCAATTCGCCGTGGACGGCTGCTGCCGACTTATTTGCGGCCATGGTGGTGTTGTCCCAGCACCATCCTGTCAGTGTCCCCGCCGCGAGAATGATCGCCTATGAGGGACTTCCCTGATACCCCTCCACCACAATCCGCCATGCCCTCTCCCCCGCTACCTTCCAGTATCGGCATCGAACGGCCGCTTCCGGAGTGAGCCCGGCCATCGCGCGGGGAACTGTCGATTACTGCACCTCGCCATGTACGCTGTACCGCCATGGAACCCGAATCGCGTTACTTCATGTCTCAGCGGCTCAAGATGCACTACGTCGTCTGGGGAAACGAAGCGAACCCCCCGCTCATCCTGGTCCACGGCACCCGGGACCACGCGCGTTCGTGGGACCGCACCGCACAGGCGCTCATCGACCGCTACTGCGTGTACGCGGTAGACCTACGCGGGCACGGCGATTCGGCGTGGGCGGTCGGCGGGAACTACTCGATCATCGATTACGCGCTGGACCTCCACGCCCTCGGCGAAGCCATCGGCCGCGAACCGTACACCATGATTGGCCACTCCCTCGGCGGCGGCGTGATGCTCCAGTACGCGGGCACCTTCCCGGAAAAGGTCACCCGCCTGGTCACTATCGAAGGCCTTGGCGGCCTCGGCTGGCAGCGCGAGCGCCGGCCCGCCCACGCCCGCATGCGCTCCTGGATCGAAAGCATGCACGGCCTCGAAAACCGCCAGATTCACACCTACCCCACGATCGACGACGCGACCCGCCGCATGATGCAGGCGAATAAGCACCTCTCACCAGAGCTTGCCCGCCACCTCACCGAACATGGAGTACGCTCCGGCGAAGGCGGTTACCGCTGGAAGTTCGACAACTACACCCATGCCGGCTCGCCCTATGAATTCAACATGGAAGACGCTCGCGACCTCTGGAACCAGATCCGCAGCCCCATGCTCATCATCTGGGGCACCGAAAGCTGGGGCGCCCGCATGGGCACACCCGACCTCAGCGCCTTCCACGACCACCGCTTCGTCGCCGTGGAAGACGCCGGCCACTGGGTCCACCACGACCAATTCGAGACGTTTATGGGGCATGTGAATGCGTTTCTTGCCGAGTAGGGTGCTCGCGGCCGGGTTGGCCGCCCTCGCGGTCGCCGCCTGCAGCGATTCAGAAGCCGATGCCCCCGAAGCCACGCCAACCCCAGCACTCCTCGCCGACCGCGTGGCCGCCCTCCCATACGACGGCCTGCCCATCGATGGCCTCTTCATCGGCGAAGCAGACGCCCCGATCGTCATCGAAATGTTCGAAGACTTCGGCTGCCCGCACTGCCTGGACTTCACCGCTGATATCGAGCCGCACCTGCTCGAGAACTACGTCGAACCCGGCGACGTACGCCTGCAGTACCGTTTCTATCCACTCCGCCAGCTGACCGCGAACGCGGCCATCGCCGCCTGGTGCGCCAGCGAGCAGGACCGTTTCTGGCCGTACCACACCGAACTCTTCGTGGCCCAGGCCCACGCCAACGATGGTTCCGGCCCGCCGCTCACCGAAGTGTTCGATACACCGGCGCTCAGCGCGCTCGCCGAAGAGCTCGGCCTCGATACCGCCAGCTTCGAATCCTGCGTCACCAGCGACGAAGTCATCGAAGTCATCACCTCCGACCTCCGCACCGCGACCGAGTTGAATCTCCCGGGAACCCCCTCCTTCCTTATCAATGGCGAGTTCCTCGCGGATGTCCCCGAAACCCGCGAAGGCTGGACCGAACTCCTCGATGGGCTGCTCGACGAGTAGCTGCGGCGTACTGGTTCCAGCCCGCGTACCATGGGCCTCGCGATGCGCGTGTGGTCGTTCAGCAAGGGCCGCTGGCATGAAGGCGAACAGCAGGACGCCGAGAAACGCTGGTACGACCTCACCGGCAACGACCACGAAGACCTGCGGCGCCTCGCGCATACCTACGGGTTGCACCCACTCGCCGTCGATGACTGCATCTCGCCCTACCTGCACACGCCGAAGATCGATGACTTCGGGACCCACGTCTTCACCATCCTGCTCGCCCTCGCCCCAGGCTCGACGGAGCCCGTACCCGAGGAGTTCGACCTCTTCCTCGGCCCC
>CALFYR010000580.1 GCA_937954195.1 uncultured Dehalococcoidia bacterium | reverse complement strand
GCAGATCATGACATCAACCCTTCCCGAAGTTCGCGACAACCTCACCCAGGTCGATGCCGAGGCCCGCGCCTCCCGGGTCATCCGCTGTGCCTATACGCTTGCTCTCAGCCTCACCCGCGGCTCCGAGACGTATCGCGGCGACTGTACGCTCGAATTCGAGGCTTCCGGCGAAGGGGACCTGTTCCTCGATTTCCGCGGCAAGACCATCGAGCGCCTCGAAATGAACGGACACCTGGTGGAAAGCCCGACGTGGAACGGCTATCGGCTCTGGCTCCCGGGCGCCCACCTTGCGGCGCGGAACACCGTTCGCGTCGTCTATGAAAACAACTACGACCACGAAGGCGACGGCTTTCACCAGTTCACGGACCCGGAAGACGGAGAGGAATACCTCTATACGAACTTCGAGCCGTACGAGAGCCATCGCCTCTTCCCGCAGTTCGATCAGCCGGACATCAAGGGCACGTACTCGGTTACCGTCACCGCCCCCGCCGAATGGGAGGTCATGCACAACAGCCGCGTCACCTCCACAGCGGACGAGCCGGATGGGCGCCGGCGCTGGACGTTCGAAACGACGAAGTTGTTCAGCACCTACCTGTTCGCCCTCGTAGTCGGCCCCTACCACGTTGCCCGGGACAAGCACGGCGATATCGATGTCGGACTCTTCTGCCGGAAATCGCTCGCCCGCCATCTCGATACCGATGAACTCTTCGAGGTCACGAAGCAGGGCCTTACCTTCTTCGCCGAGTTCTTCGACTTCCCCTACCCGTTCGGGAAGTACGACCAGGTGTTCGTGCCGGAATTCAACGCCGGCGCCATGGAAAACGTCGGGCTCGTCACCCACAACGAGTACATGGTCTTCCGCGATCCGCCCACCGAGAACCAGCGGCGGGGCCGTGCGGAGGTCATCCTCCACGAAATGGCGCACATGTGGTTCGGAGACCTCGTGACCATGAAATGGTGGAACGACCTCTGGCTCAACGAGAGCTTCGCCACCTACATGGCCTACCTCTGCATGGATGAAGCGACCCGCTTCACCACCGGCTGGCAGGATTTCGCCGCATCCATCAAGAACTGGGCCTATCGCCAGGATCAGCTCGTCACCACCCACCCGATCGCCGGCCACGTGGCGGATACCGACCAGACCTTCCTGAACTTCGATGGTATCACCTACGGCAAAGGCGCGTCCGTCCTGAAGCAGCTTGTCGCCACGATTGGCATGGAAGGCTTCCGCGAAGGGATGCGCCACTACTTCCGCACCCACGCCTACGGGAACGCGACCCTCGCCCAGTTCCTTGCCTCCCTCGAAGCCGGCAGCGGCACCGACTTGAAGGAATGGGCCCAGTTGTGGCTCGAGACTCCTTCGCTCAACACCATCGGCACCCGTTGGGAAGCCGACGGCGATCGCATCACGCACTTCGCGCTGACCCAAACCGCGCCCGACGACTACCCCACAATCCGCCCCCACCGCATCGACATCGGGCTTGTCCGCGATGAGGCCGGGAAGCTGGACGTAACGGTCCTCGAGGCGAACATTCGGGGCGCTGAGGCCGAAATCACCGAAGCTCGGGGGTTGCCGCGCCCCTCCCTCGTCTTCCCCAATTACGGCGACCATGGTTACGCCAAGGTCGCCCTCGATCCCGAGTCGCTCGCCTTCCTTCGCGAGAACATGGAACGGATCGACGACGCACTCCTTCGCCTCCAGCTCTGGGCGGCCCTCTGGAGCATGGTCCGCGACCAGCAAATGAAGTCGACCGAATACCTCGCGCTCGTCCGCTCGAAGATTCCGTTGGAACCGATGCCCGAGTTGGTGGAAGCGGTGCTGGCCAACGCCTCGGCGGCGCTTTCGCGCTATATCCCCGAGGATCGGAAGGACGAGGAGTCGCGCCTGATGGCGGATGCGGTCTATGCGGCCCTCAAGGCGGCCCCCGCCGGGGATCTCCAGATCCTCTGGGCCCGCACACTCATCGGGGTGGCCAGCGACCCGGAGCATCTCGCCCTGATCGCCCGCCTCGCCGACGGCGCCGAAACGGTCGAAGGGCTGACCATCGACCAGGATATGCGCTGGAGCATCGCCATCAAGCACGTTGCCTACGGCGTTTCCGGTGCCGAGGAGCGCATGGCCGGTGAGGCAGAACGCGACCCCTCGGACCGCGGCGTGCGCGCGACCGTTCGTGGCGGGACCGCCGTCCCCACTGCCGCCGCCAAAGAGGTCGCGTGGGAAAAGATCCTTGGCGAGGGCTACGGCTCGTTGTATCTGACCGGCGCCGCCATGTCGGGATTTAACTGGTCCGAGCAGCGCGAAATCCTCGAACCGTACATCGACCGGTTCTTCGACACGGTCGGCGAGGTATTTCGCTCCAAGGACAAGGAATTCGCCTCCGACTTCTTCCGCTTCCTCGCCCCGGCGTATCGCGTCGAACACGACATTGTCGTGCGCGCCCAGCGCCTCCTCGACGAGGCCGGAGACGATCCGGTGCTGACCCGCACGACGCGCGAGTTCATCGACGACATGAGCCGATCCATCCGCTGTCGGGAGTTCGCGGCGGGCCAGACGTAGCCGTCTGGTAAACTGGCACCATGGCATCGCCCGTCATAGACATCGATAAGCTTCTCGAAATCGATCCGAGTAACGGGAAACCGGTGGTGCGGGGCACTCGGCTGCGAGTCATCACGCTGGCTGCTCGCCACATGGAAGGACGCTCTCCAAAGGAGTTGGCCGAGTCATTCCCGGGGCTCACAATCCCCGCGGTTTACGCCGCGCTCGCCTACTTCTATGAGCACGAGGAACAGATGCTCGAAGACGAGGCGGCCGAAGAAGAAGCCTTCTTCGGTGCCAAGACGACGAGCCGGTCCGAAAACCGCTGAGTGTTTCCGCTCTACCTCGACGAGAACGCGCAGGACTCTGTACTCGTTGCGTTACTTCGGGCAGCCGGCATCGACTGCCTGACGTCGAACGAGGCCGGGAACGGCGGACTGCCTGACGAACGACAACTGGCAATTGCTGCCTCCTTGGGACGGGCCATCCT
>CALFYR010000579.1 GCA_937954195.1 uncultured Dehalococcoidia bacterium | reverse complement strand
CCTGCGAAAGCTGCATGATGGACCTTCGCAGCATCGACATCCCGGAGGCAGCGCAGCTGCTCGCCGAGCACGACCTCACGATGCCGATCTCATCGATTCGGCTCACCCGTCCCCGTACCGTTTCGCCGAACCAGACCGTCCGCGACGCCATCGGCTCGATGAAGCAGGACCCTTCCGGGGCAGTCGTCGTGGTGGAGGGGATCCAGATCGTTGGGATCTTCACCGACCGGGACGTGCTGAAGAAGGCCGCGTCGCGGAACGGGGTGCTCGATGAACCGGTCGCGTTCTACATGACCCCTGATCCCGTTGTCCTGCGCGACGACGACATGATGTCCTACGCCCTGAACAAGATGGGGGACGGTGGCTTCCGCCATATCCCGGTTGTGCGCGATGGCGAGCTCGTCGGGATGGTCACCATCCACGATGTGATGGCGTGGATCCTCGGCAAGTACTTCGATTAACGGGTATTCCTTTTTGATGGATACCTAGGTCTAGCCTATGGCTGTACCGCGAGTTAGCATTAGCTATAGCGAAACACTATCGCTTGCGGGTGAGCCATCTGTGGAACTGGCCCAGTTAGACGCCTTCATCGCGGCGGCCGATTGCGGGAGCTTTAGCCGCGCAGCGGACCTGCTGAATGTTGCCCAGCCTTCGCTCAGCAACCGCATTCAATCGCTGGAGCGAGAGGTCGGCCAGGCGTTGTTCGAACGCATGGGACGCGGCGTGAAGCTCACCGATGCCGGCCGCTCGTTCCTCCCTTACGCCCAGCGCGTGCTCCGAACGTTGAACGACGGCCTGATGGTGCTCGAAGGCACACGGGACGGCACGGCCGGCCGCCTGATGATCGGGACCGCGCCCGCGGTTGGCACCTACGTCCTGCCGCGTCTGCTGAAGGTGTTTTGCGATAACCACCCCGGCGTGGACGTCCTCGTCCGCACGGGCCACAGCGACGAAGTCCTCCAGATGGTGCTCGACGATGACGTCCAGGTAGGCATTGGGCGCCCCATTAACCACCCCGACATACGGACGGTGACGTTGTACCAGGATGAACTCG
>CALFYR010000578.1 GCA_937954195.1 uncultured Dehalococcoidia bacterium | reverse complement strand
AGCCGCGGCTCGCTGCTCGAGCTGTCGTGGCGCGGTCAAACGCCGCTGGACATCGGCGGCGAGCCGCGCGCGTTCCTCGAGGACGGCGACGAGGTGGTGATGACGGGGTGGTGCGAGGGGGTGGCGGGGCGGGTGGGGTTTGGGGAGGTGCGGGGGGTTGTGGGTTGAGTGACGCTGGCCGCCGAGCGAGGATGGGCGGCGTGCCCGGGAGGCGGCGTGTGCCGAGGAGACGCGCCGTGGCGGCAGCGCCCGCGAACACGCGGAGATCGCGTGGACCGGGGGACGCGCTGACGCTGAAGCCTCGCGCTTTCATTGCGAAGTCGGCTGAAGCCGAATGGCGCAGGCTCGCGCGGTCTGAGAGGCGTCAGGCGGCACAACGACAGTGTGTACAGTAATGAAGACGATGACCCAAGCGCTCTGTTTGGCGGGTGTGGCGGTGCTGTCGATTTCGCTGGTGGATATCCCTCGCAGCTCATCGACACCGCCCTGGCGGCTTGGCATTCAACAGATAGATCCCACTCCCAGTGTTGCTGATACTGCAAGCATGGAATGGATGCTTGCTGACGATGCCAACTTTGCGGCCGTGTTCGGCGTGATCGAGGGCACTCCGCTCAGTCCAGGCGACATAGAGATCGGCACGGCAATTCCCATTTGGGGTATGCCTCAGAGCTTCTTCGAGGATAGCACGTTAGAGGATCCAGTCACTCTTCTCTATCGCGTGGTTGGATCATGGATTTCCACGGTCTCCGTTTCGGGAACTCTCGTCGGAGCGCTGGAGTACCACAGAACTGGCGCAGGTTGGGATTACACTCACTACATCGGCACGATGGGAGGAGAGTCACTGCTTGCATTGCAGCAAGGCGACAAGGTAGTACGCGATCCGTTGGTCTCGGGCTACTACATCCTGCGCGGCGGCACGTTTGTGGCGCTGGACGCCGAGGCGGCAACCGTGCTTGGCTCGGCTCTGTCGGCCGAGGACTTTGTTGAGTGGGTACGGGTGTCGTTTCCAGACCCCACCGCAGGTCCAGAATCGGCGTCCGAGGATGTAAGGGTGGTTCCTGGGAGCTCGCCCAAGTTCCGCCCGTCCCTGCCGATGAGTCCTTCCATCGTCGCCGCGATGGGATTCGTCGTTGGTCTTCTAGTTTCAGCTCTCGCGGTTGCAGTCGTTACGGTGCGTCGGGCTGATACGGAAAGGAGTCCCACCCATGTACGGCACCCTCATGCGCGCCTCCGTCCGTCCCGAAGACCGTCCGGCCCTCGTGGCGGCGATCGAGGCGGGTGAGCGCGTTCCTGTGGACGGGTTTCTGGGTTCGCGGCTCCTCACGCCCGACGACCGCGCCGACGAGGTGTGGCTGGCGGTGTTCTTCACGGATCGGGCGGCGTACGAGCGCAACGCGGCCGCTGCGGAGCAGCACGTCCGCTACGTGGCGATGCGGCGGTGGATGACCGCCGATCCGGAGTGGGTGGACGGCGAGTGGACGTTGTTCGAGCCGGCGAGGCCCGGCGACACCGTCTAGCGAGGCGCGCTTCCGACGCACCACCGCCTGTTCTACGTCGCCGCTAGCCGCACCACCCCTGCCGTCGCCTCGGCCACGGCCGCCGCGACCGCGTCCGCCCGGCCCTCGTCGACCGTCACCGCCATCGCCACGTCGGCGCCGAACGTGCCCTCGCCCGTGTCGCCCCCGGCCGCAATCGCCGCACGGCGGGCCACGTCGTAGAGCGCGTACGGCGCGCGACCGGTCAGGGTGACCCGGACCACTTTGAGCGCGCGGGGGCACGCCGCCAGCACCGCCTTCGCCGCCTCGGTGTAGGCGCGCACCAGGCCGCCGGTGCCGAGCTTGGTGCCGCCGAAGTAGCGCACCACGACGATGCAGACGTCGCCCAGGCCGCTGCCGGCCACCACCGCCAGGATCGGGCGTCCGGCCGTGCCAGACGGCTCGCCGTCGTCGCCGGAGCCGTGGGTGACGGTTGCGCCGTGGCCGACGGCGAAGGCGTAGCAGTGGTGGGCGGCGTCCGGGAAGCGATGACGCGCGGCGGCGATCGCGGCGCGGGCGGCCTCGACCGTCGGCGCCGGGGCGGCCAGCGCGATGAACGTCGAGTTGCCGGCGGTCGTCGTCGCCTCGGCCGGCGCGGTCGGGATCGGGTAGGCCATCGCGGGGCATAATACCCCCATGCCCATCGCTCACCTGCCCGGCGTCAACCTGGCCTATGAGGACCTCGGTCCGCGCGACGCGCCGCCGCTCGTCCTGCTCCACGGCGCCACCGAGACGTTCCGCGTCAGCTGGAAGCGCCTCATCGAGCCGCTGGCGCGATGCTACCGCGTGATCGGCGTCGACCTGCGCGGCCACGGCGGCAGCAGCAACCCGGCCGGCGCGCTCGACCTGCGGCAGATGGCCGACGACGTCGCCGCGCTCCTCGACCACCTGTCGCTGGTCCGCGCCCACATCGTCGGCTTCTCGGGCGGCGGCTCGACGGCGCTCTTCTTCGGCGTGCGCCACGGCGCCCGCGCGCGGTCCCTCGTGCTCCTCAGCAACAACTTCGAGCGCGACGAGGCCCGCCGCGGCCGCGACTTCTGGTCGCCCGACGCCATCCGCGCCCGCGACGCGCTGTGGCTCAAGGGCATGGCCGCCTGGCACACCGTGCCCGCCGAGACGCTGCTGGGCTGGTGGGAGGCCGAGGACCGGCTGCGCCCGGCGTTCACGCCCGACGAGCTGGCGACGTTACACCTGCCGGTGCTCGTCATCGGCGGCGACCGCGACCCGATCGTCCCGCTCGATCAGTCCGTGCGCCTCTACCGCGCGCTGCCGCAAGGACGGCTGGCGATCCTCCCGGGCGTCGGCCACGGCGCGCCCCACCGCGCCCCGGCGCTGCTCGAGCAGCTGCTGGTGGCCTTCATCGACGACGTCGAGGCCGCTGCCGACACTCCATCCGACGCGTTGCGCGACCACGCGACGCCCGACGAAGACACCGACACCCCACGACCCACCGCCGCGGCGCTCGACGCGGCGACGCCCAGCTAGGAGGCCACGCCATGACCCTCGCCGCCCCGACGGCGCCCCCCGCCGGCGCCGCGCTGCCCACCGCGGACACGACGCCCGTCCTGCAGTCGGACGGCCGGGCGGTCGGGCCGCAGTTCGCCGCGCTGCTGGCGCGCATCCGCCGCCTGAACGACCTCGGCAAGACCGCCGGGCTGCTGGGCTGGGACCGCGACGTGAACATGCCCGTCGCTGCCTCCACCGATCGCGCCCAGCAGATGGCCACGCTGGCCCAGGTGATGCACGAGATGCTCGTCGACCCGGCCGTCGGCGACCTGCTCGCCGGCGCCGAGGCCGAAGCGCGGTCGTTGGCACCCGCGCCGCCGCCCGCCGCCGGAGCCGACGCCGCCGCGGTCGCCCACGACGACGCCCTGCTCGTCCACGCCCTGCTGCGCGAGTTCCGCCGCGGCTACGACGACGCCGTCAAGCTGCCCGGCGAGTTCGTCGCCCGCCGGGCGCGGCTCAGCGGCGAGGCGTACCGCGCCTGGGTGGCCGCCCGGGCGGCATCGGACTGGCCGGCCTTCCGGCCGCACCTGCAGGTCACCGTCGACCTGGCGCGCGAGCAGGCCGACTACCTGGGCGTCGTCACCGAGCCGTACGACACGCTGCTCGACCGCTACGAGCGGGGCATGACTTCGGCTGCGGTGGCGGCCCTGTTCGACGCCGCGGCGGCCGCGCTCGTGCCGCTGCGCGAGGCGATCGCCCGCGACGGGCGGCCGGTGAGCGACGCGGTCCTCCACCAACCGTACGACGTGTCCGCGCAGCAGGCATTCGCGCGCGAGATCGCGCAGGTCGTCGGCTACGACCTCGACCGCGGCCACTTGGGCACCACCGTCCACCCGTTCGCCAGCAGCTTCTCGCAGAACGACTGCCGGATCACGACGCGTTGGTACCCCGACTTCCTGAGCCCTTCGCTGTTCGGCACGCTGCACGAGTCCGGCCACGCCATCTACGAGCAGCACACGTCGCCCGCCCTGGCCCGCACACCGCTCGCGCGCGGCACGTCGGCGGGCATCCACGAGTCGCAGTCGCGCAGCGTCGAGAACCTCGTCGGCCGCAGCCGCGGCTTCTGGCGCGCGCACTTCGGGCGGCTGCAGGCGCACTTCCCGTCGCAGCTGGGCGCGACGACGGCCGACGACTTCTGGCGGGCGGTGAACAAGGTCCAGCCGTCGTTCATCCGGGTCGAGGCCGACGAGCTCACCTACAACCTCCACATCGTGCTGCGCTTCCGGCTCGAGCGCGCCCTCATCAACGGCACGCTCGCGCCGGCCGACGCCCGCGACGCCTGGAACGCGGAGCTCGAGGACCTGCTCGACCTCACCCCGCCCGACGACGCCCACGGCATCCTCCAGGACGTCCACTGGTCGAGCCCGATGTTCGGCTACTTCCCGACCTACGCCCTGGGCAACCTCTACGCCGCCCAGCTCCTCGAGGCCGCCACCGCTGCCGACCCAACCATCGCCGCCGCGCTCGAAGCCGGCGACCCGGCCCCGCTGCGGACCTGGCTCCACACCCACGTCCACCGCCACGGCAAGGTCTACCCGCCCGGCGAGCTCATCGTCCTCGCCACCGGCCGGCCGCTCGACGAGGGCGCGTTCGTGCGGTATGCGAACGACAAGTTCCGGGCGGTGTACGGGCTGGGAGAAGGCAGCTCGGCGGGCGGCTAGCCCAGGTGGTGACGGTCACAGCTTGCCGCTTCTTCCGCGGACAGAGTACACGACGGTCGTGCTGGCGGCAGGAGCAGCGGGGCGTTGGAGAGTGGAGGGAAGCGGCGATGGGCGCCCGGAGCGAGAAGCGTCAACCTGTGAGGGAGGCAGGGAATGAGTCGCGGAACGTGGCTTGCCATTGGTGTTGCGTTGGCAAGTACGTTACTGCTGATCGCTTTCGTCTATTCGACTGCGGGTCGGCATGACGTCACCCTAGAAGATGGGTACGCGCGCGTGTTCCCCGACGACGGAGTAGCCCCTGACACGGGAGCGCTGTCTCAGCAGAGCGAACCGACGCCAACAGCAATCGCCCATCTACGGCCTGTTTCGCCGAGTCCAATTGATCCGTCGGCTATCGGGCGTATCGTGCCGATCGTGGCACGTCTCGCGGTCAATACAGTACTCCCTACGAGGTACAACACAATTGATGGGCTTCCTCCCGGCGGCGAGGGCTACGCGCTTCCCAACGACAGGTGGTTTGCGTCCGCTGAGGTCTTTCCAGTTGTGTTCGACGTGGTTGAGTATCTGCGTGGCGACGACGGTGCAATTCGCTGGGTCGCAGGCCCATCTCAGGCCTATACTTCCGGAGTTGCACTGCATGATGGCCGGCTCTCTC
>CALFYR010000577.1 GCA_937954195.1 uncultured Dehalococcoidia bacterium | reverse complement strand
GAGTGCGCGTCCCGCGATCGGCGGGCCTCAGCCGCCAGCTCGTCGAGTCCATCATCGAACTCGAGAAGCCGGCGTTCGCGGCCTGTTCCCTGGAGTGGATCGAGACCTAACCCGCGGCGCCTACGGAGACGGAGTCAGGAACGCCTGACCGGAACCTTCGGCCGGCTTTTCCGCTGCCCAGCCGGCAACCGGGTTGCCGGACATGCCGGTTCCTTCAACCTGCCACCAGATGAAGCCCACGGCGGTTGTTGGCCCATCCACAACATCCACGACAGCCCCGGTGCACAGCCGGTCCTGGACGTTCGCGCGGTCGAGCACTGGCGTATCGCCCGAGCGCACGGCGAGGCAGTTCGTGTTGTTCGGCGGGTTCGGGTCGGAATTGATCACGCGGGCCTTGCCGCCAACGTAGATCCCTTCGGGAGTCGGGGTCGCGGCCACAGCCGTCGGTGATTGCGCCGAGGCAGTGGGGGTTTCGTCGCCCCCACTCGGGATGTTGATAACGTTGCCGCTGGGGCAATACGGCCAATTGCCACCACAGAACTGCCGGTAGCTCAGACCGCCGCCGCCGATGATGCCCATCAGAAGGACGAACACCACCGGCCAGCGGTACTTTTCGAACGGTGGGTTGACCTGCACCTGGCCCTTCGCCGATGTCGGCTGAAGCGATCCGCTCGGGGTGATGGCGACCTGGAATGGCAACTGGATTGGCGCGCCGAACAGCTTGCGCTTCTTCGGCTTGGCTGCGATGGGGATGACCCGCTCTTCACCGGCCTGGAGTTCGACCGTCGGCGTCGCGATATCGAAATCGAGCTTCTCTTCCGGGTCCGTCGCGGCAACCTCGACCGTGATCGGCACGTTGCTGTTGTTGGTCGCCGTAACCTTGAAGTCCTTCTTCGAGGACACCGGCATGAACATCGCCCGGTACTCTTCGAACGGGAGCACCGTGAGCTTGGCGATGGCGCGCACTTCGCGGCCGTGAACTTTCGAGGTCACGCTGGCGGCGAACGTGTACTCACCGGCCTTCGAAGATGCCTGCTTCGGCGGGAAGATGTTCACGGTTATTTCGTCGCGAGCGCCAGGGACGAGGGAAACGGTCGGCCGGCTGAGGCGCACCCAGTCCTCCGGGAGGTCGACGATGGTGAGCGTGAGTTCATCCGTCTGGGTGCCGCGGTTCATGATGCTGACGGTGGCGTTCGCGCGGGTGCCGGGGGCGAGCGGCTCGCTGGGAGCGATGATGCTCACCGCGACCGTCTGCTCCGTGTCTGCCGCGCTGGCCGATGGGGCGGATCGAGCGGGGGCTTCGCCGCGGAATTCTTCGGACGGTGTGAAACGGGCTTCGACATCGCCAAAGCGAATCGTCTGGCCAACCTCGACCACCATCTGGCTGTTTGCGGCCACCCGCTGACCGGCGACGAATGTGCCAGTGTTCGAGCCCATATCTTCGATGGTGACCCGGCCGCTATCGATAGTGAGCTGGGCATGCCGGCGGGAAACCGACACATGGTCGATCACTACCTGGTTGCCATCGGCACGGCCGATGACCACGCTGGGGGTAGTGATGGGGTATTCGCGTATCTGCCCATCGGGCGTGGCCACCCTGAGCGTCCCGTAATCCATGCTCACCTACTCGCTATGCGCCTGCCGCGCGTGGCGCAAAGCATACGTGCGTGGCGAAACACAGACTACCGGGGTTTCACCCGAGTTCATCGGGCAGCAGGTGGTGAACGTCGCCGCGCACCGGTTGCGCCGGCACGGGAGACTCTGAGCGCGCCATGAAGAAGCGTTCCTCGCCGTAGAACG
>CALFYR010000576.1 GCA_937954195.1 uncultured Dehalococcoidia bacterium | reverse complement strand
GGTCGACCAGCTGGTGCACCGTGTACCGGGAGCCGCGCCATTCCACCGTCTCGCCAACGCCCACCGCCTCCAGTTCTGAGACCGGCGTGCGCAGGGGGCTCGGCGTGTTCGAACCGGCGAGCGCGGTCACGGTAGCGCCGATGGCTCGCGCCGTAGCTTCGGCCTGGCCCGCAGAAAGACCAAGGCCCGGCTGCTCCACCGCGTTCGGGCCAGTGCGGGCCCCGCTGCTGCCCGCGTTCGTCTGTGTGATGTATTCGAATCGTTCGCCGTGCTTCATCACGAAGGCGGCGACCGACCCCACGAGCACCGCAATCGCCAGCGCCATCAGTCCCACGGCCCGCAACATCGTCATGCGCGAATCCTAGCGGGCCGCACGATTAGCGGCCCCGGTAACCACCGCGGCGCGGCGCCGCAGGAGCCTCGGCGGTTCGGCCGAGCCGGTAATGCGGCGCCAGGATCACCAGGATGGCCCCGGAATGCGGGTCGGCCACGCGCGAAATGATGCGCGGGTGCGCGGCCTGGAGCGCATCCAGCGGCTGGTCCGTGGTGACCACCGTTGGCAGACCGGCCACGTGGCGGTAGTTCACCACCTGGTAGAGCTTTTCCTGGGCCCACGGCGTCGTTGATTGCGCGCCAAGGTCGTCCAGCACCAGCAGGTCCACGTTGCGCACCTGGTCGAACAGCTCGTCGTAGGGCGCGTCTTTCCCGGGAGCGAATGAGGCCCGCAGGTAGTCGAGCAGGTCTGGCACAACGGCGAAGAAGACGCCCAAACCGCGCGTAAGCGCCCGGTTCGCGATGGCGGCCGCCAGGTGGGTCTTTCCGCAGCCGTTCGCGCCCTGCAGCGTGAGCCAGCCGCGCGGGTCATCGGCATAGGCCATCGAAGCGCGAAGCGCCGCCTCCAGCGATTCGCGCTCTTCCGGCCGAAGACCAGCCCCGCGAACGTCGAAGCCCCGGAACTGCATGGTGGCGAGGCGGTCGCGGGTCATGCCACCGACCTGGTGGTACGAGCCACGGCCCACGCCATCGAGCACCAGCACCCGGGAAAGCGTCTCGTCGCAGAGCCGCGTCGCAAGCCGGTCATCGAGTTCCTGTGGCCGGGTCGTCGTGGTGAACACCGTCGCCAGCCCGAGGTTGAAGCGGTGGTTTACCACCTGCAGCATCTTCTCTTTCGCCCAGGCCGAACCGGCGCCCGTATCGATGTCGTCCAGGATAAGGAGCGGGGCATTCCGCACGTGGTCGAACATCTGCTCGAAGCCGAGATCATCCTCGTCGGCGTCGTAGCTCGCGCGCAGGTGGTCCAGCAGGTCGGGCACGACCATGAAGAGCGCCGGCTGCCCCAGTTCGATGCGCCGGTTCGCCAACGCCGCGGCGAGGTGCGTTTTCCCGCTGCCGGACCCGCCGGTCAGCACCAGCCAGCCCTGGGGCGCTTCGGCGTACGCCTTCACGGCTTCATATGCGCGTTCGAACCAGTCGCTTTCGCCGCTCCGGCCGGTCGGCACCAGGTTCTCGAACGTGAAACGCCGGAGGGCGCCGATGTTGCTGATCCGCTCGAGACGGCTTCGTCGGACGGTTTCGTCCTCGGCGAGCACACACTCGCACGGTTCGGCCTTCCCGAAACGCGGATGGTCGACCGGATAGGAGCGCCGCACGAACCCGGCGCCGCCACAAATGCCACAGACCTCGGCGTCTGCCTCAGCGGTATCGGACGACGTGTCCGAGAGGTCCGCCGAGATACCTTCGCTTCTGGTCTTCGAAAGAATCTGGTCCAGGCGTTTCATTGGGTCGGCCCTCCTCGGCCCAGTTCTTGAGCATCTTCTCGATGTAGCGCCAGTTGCGCACGTTCAGTTCCGCAGCCTCGCGGAAGGCGTCCTCGATCCAGTCGGACGGATAGGCGTCCTCGGCCTCCACCAGCCGGTCGCCGATCATTGGCGTGATGGTGCCGATGTGTTCTTCGTACAGCCGGAAAATGCTGGGCCGCTGCTCTCGCAGCACGAGTGGGGCGGCAGTGGTTTCCGGGCGGACGCGCAGCTCGCCGGCGCGGACCCGGGCGATAGCACGCCGCGAGGCCGGGTTGTTCACGAAGTACACCACCTCATCCGTCGCGCGGCCGGTGACGCGAAGCGCCAGGAGCGCACGGATTTCGCAACAGCGCGCGAGCCCGCGCTCCAGCCCGTCGAACCCGCCGCCCATCGCCTCAAAGCTCGCCTGAGCGGCCGGCTGCCCCCAGATCTCGGTCGCGGTCACACAACGCGGTTCGGCTCGCTGTTCCTGGACCAGGCGCGCCGCCCAGAGAAACGCAAGCAATTCGCCCGGCTCGCGCAGCTCGGGGAGCACCGCCGTGTAAAACAGGTTCGGAATTGCGGTCGCCTTCCCGATCCCCGGGAACCCGCTGAAGCCCTCATCCATTCCCCACACTCCCAGAAGGCGGCCATTTTCGATTTACGATTTTCGATTTTCGATGGAGGAGGGTGTATTGAGTGGAAATGACCAAACGACCGAATTCGAATCTGCGAGGGGGTCGTTCGGGGGTCGTTCGGGGGGTCGTTTCAGGGGTCGTCCGGGCATCACTTCGCATCGTTGCGAGGGTCACTCTGGGGCCGCTACCCACCACCGGGAGGCCGTTATCCGTCCACCCGCCGCGCAAGCCGAAAATCGAAAATCGGCAATCGAAAATGGGGTGGGGATCAGTGGTGATGGTGGGGCTATTCGTCGTCATCGGTCCGCAACACCCAGTCCTCGAACTTGGCGATCCGGTCCCGGAAGCGGAGTTCCACCGTACCGGTCGGCCCATTGCGGTGCTTGGCGACGTTCACCTGCGCGACGCCCTTGGGGTAGGCGCTTTCGGGCAGGTCGGGATGCTGTTGGGCCCACTGCTCCTGCGTGACGTACAGCTCCTCGCGGCTGAGGAACATCACGATGTCGGCGTCCTGCTCGATAGAACCGGAATCTCGAAGGTCCGACAGCATCGGCGTGCGCGGATGGCGGTTCTCGATGGCGCGGCTCAACTGGGCCAGCGCCACAATCGGGACGTCCAGTTCGCGCGCGAGGCCCTTCAGCGTCCGGGAGATGTAGCTGATTTCCTGCACGCGGTTCTCGCGGCCACCGCCGGCGCCTTCGCCCTGCATGAGCTGCAGGTAGTCGATGATGATCAGGTCGAGCTGCTTCGATTCGCCGGCCAGCCGCCGCGCTTTTGAACGCAGTTCCGCGGCCGTGAGCATCGGCGAGTCATCGAACCAGATGTTCGCCTCCGAAAGCCGGGCCGCCGCCCCGACCACGCGCCGTTCTTCGATCTCCGTGTTCTGTCCGAGCCGGAGCCGGCTGCTATCCACGCCCGATTCGGCCGAAAGCAGGCGAATGGCCAGCTGCTCGGACGACATTTCGAGCGAGAAGAACGCGACGTTCGCCTTCTGTTCAATCGCCGCGTTGCGCGCGATACCGAGCGCGAAGCTCGACTTCCCGACGCTTGGCCGGGCGCCGACGATCACGAGGTCCGACCGCTTCAGGCCCGATAGCAGCGTATCCAGGTCGCTGTAGCCGGTGCGGATGGCCGAGAGCTCGATCCGCTC